>DATHLW010000300.1:0-4281 GCA_035487675.1 Mucilaginibacter sp.
AGGTTTTCTGGGCTGATATTTCTAAACAGCCATATAGCTGCTATTGTAAATAAAAGCGTAATGGGCACAGCGATCAACCAAAAGGAGTTGCCGCCATTGCTTATCCAATCCTGGTTCCAGAAAAAGGTAGTGTAAAATGGCATCTGCAGCCACAAAAACCCGGTAGTTCTGACCGTTGATACTTGCAATTCAGCTAATTTTTGTTGCGCATCGGTTATACTTTCAGAATAATCAACCTGGCTGATCAGAACCATATGCTTGATGTAAGCAGCAATAGCGATAATACCAAATAACACCAAAAACCCTAACGAAATACAGAAGTAAATGTTTCTAAAGTGATTTCCGTAAATTAAAGTGCCCAACAACAGGTTCCATAATATTCCAACAATTAACCCACTAACTTTGATGGAAAGCAACGCAGTTAGTTTTGATTTGGCTTTACCCTTTTGCATGTTTTCAAACAGTTTCATATTCAATTTTAATGACTGTTCTAATTTCTTATCGTAAGCATTCCAGATGCTTTTCAGTTCCATTTCTTCCATTTTATTACGATTTGATTGTTAAAAATTTCTCTCTGAGTCGTCCTTTTACACGATTGATCTTTGTCGCCACATTGGTTTCGGTGATACCTAAAATTTCCGCGATCTCCTTATAGCTCTTCGATTCAAGGTAAAGTATCATCAACGCTTTTTCCAGCTCGTTCAATTCGCTGATAAATTGCTGCAACAGGCGGACATTGTTTTCCAAATCCGGATTATCGCTTTCATCTGCTATATCAATCATGCTTTCAGTCAGGGGCGATTCAGATTCTATCCTTCTCCGTTGTTTCCTGTAAAAAGAGATGGCTACGTTTAGGGCTACCCTATACATCCATGTAGATAATTTATACTGATCATCATAGCGATCAAAAGCATTCCATAACCGGATCATTATCTCCTGGAAAAGGTCTTCCCTGTCCTCATCGTTTTTGCCATAAGCCCGCGATACCTTATAGATGATACCCTTATTCTGCTCAATAAGCTTTAAAAATTGCTCTTGTGAATGTATTGGGCCCATCGGGTTTATAGCTGCTTAATGAATTTAGTTATTTTATCTCTTTTTCTAATTATTCGCAGAAAGGGAGAAAAAATCACAAATGATGAAAGGTTTTTAAACAAAAAGCCCCTCAATAATTTGAGGGGCCCTATATAAAGTTTCCCGGCTTATGGATGTGGTGGTGGCGGCGGAAGTGGCGGATGCGGTGGTGGCTTTGGCAATCGTACGTGTAAGTTAACATGACGATGCCTGCGATGTCTACGGTGATGAGGTAAAGGTGGCCTTGGGGGCGGGGGTGGTCTCCTCTGCAACAAAGCAGGCGGTGTAGTTAACAACTTAACAGGCGCTGCTTTAGCATAATTAAAACTAAAAAAAACAAATGCTGTGATGATTAAAAATTTAGTAAACTTCATGCTAATAGTCTTAAAGTTAGAATAAACAGATAACCTAAAAGTAGCGATAATGTTTATTAGTCGGCCGAAGAAGAATTCACTTTAGGCATTTTTATTACATTTGGGGATAGTAACACAAGAAACAATGGCGCTATTAGAGGAACGGGATAAACAATCGGCAGGAAAAGAAACACAAATGCAGGAACAGAAATTGCAGGAGCTTTTACAATATGTTTCACAGCATTCGCCATTTTATAAAGAGCTTTTTGCGAAGCATCAGATCGATGTAAAAGCTATTAAAAATCTTTTCGACTTAACTTTAATTCCGCCCACCTATAAAGAAGATCTGCAGCAAAGGAACAACGATTTCTTATGCGTTCCGGCAGAAAAGGTGGTGGAATATACTTCAACATCAGGCACGCTGGGTGGCCCTGTAACCATCGCCCTAACTGAAAACGACCTGAACCGGCTGGCTTATAACGAGTACAATTCCTTCTCCTGCGCCGATGGCTCAAAGGATGATATTTACCAGTTGATGCTGACACTTGACCGTCAGTTTATGGCTGGTATTGCCTATTATTCGGGCATACGTAAACTCGGGGCAGGTATCATTCGTTTAGGCCCGGGTGTACCGGCATTGCAATGGGAAACCATTCAGCGGCTGAAGCCTACCGCGATTGTTGCCGTTCCATCGTTTATATTGAAATTGATAGGCTTCGCCAAAGAAGCGGGCATCGATATTAATCAAACTTCGGTTAAAAAAGCTATTTGCATAGGCGAGAATATCCGTAATACTGATTTCTCCCTAAACATGTTAGGTAAAAAGATTGCCGAATCCTGGAATATCAAACTGTATTCAACCTATGCCTCTACCGAAATGCAAACCGCATTTACAGAGTGCGGCGAGGGTAAAGGTGGCCATTATCAGCCTGAACTGGTTATTGTGGAATTATTAGATGAAAACAATCAACCAGTTGAACCTTATACTCCCGGAGAAGTAACCATTACTACACTTAGCGTTGAGGGTATGCCTTTGCTGCGCTACAAAACCGGGGATATATGCATGTATTTTGATGAGCCTTGTGCCTGCGGTCGCACCAGCTTACGTTTGTCATCGATCCTGGGCCGGAAGAAGCAAATGATAAAATTTAAAGGAACAACACTTTATCCACCTGCCTTATTCGACTTGCTAAACGAGCGTGATGAAATACTGGATTATGTAGTGGAGGTATATTCCAATGAGATCGGGCTTGACCAGGTTCTGCTTTACGTGGTACCTGCTGAAATTAGCGAAGAATGCGACCATCGCATCCGGGCCTATTTACAGGCAAGGTTAAGGGTAAGCCCACATATAAAATACGTTTCAGCAGAAGAAATTCATAAGATGCAATTCAACGAGGCAACCCGCAAGCCAATTAAGTTCATTGATAGAAGGATATAAATTGCGGATTGCGAAATGCCGAATGCGGAGTGGTGAAATCCTTTATTCAAGAAAACTTCCGCAATCGACATTCCGCCTTCCGCATTGGATACTTATTTCCTACATTAGCCAATTAATTTGATAACCTTATAAAATAAATAATTTTTTGCCCATGATACTTATTGGACAAAGCACGCTTTCTCTAAATGATTTTGCCGAACTAATATTTAAAAATAAAGAAGTTGCTTTGGATAAAGCGGCCTTAGATAAGGTAAACGCTAATTTTGAATTTCTTAAAAAGTTCTCATCCCACAAACTTATTTATGGCATCAACACCGGTTTCGGGCCGATGGCGCAATACAAGGTGAGCGAGGAGAATATTTTGCAGCTACAATATAATTTGATCCGCAGCCATTCATCCGGCAGCGGTGCGCTAATGCCCGCGCAATTATCAAAAGCCCTGATGATCGCCCGCCTGAACAGCTTTATGCAGGCTTATTCAGGTGTACATAACGAAGTAGTTGAGCTACTAAAGGAGATGATCAATAAGGACATCTGTCCTTGTATTTATGAGCATGGTGGTGTAGGCGCAAGCGGCGATTTGGTACAATTGGCACATCTTGGATTGGTGTTGATTGGCGAAGGAGAAGTAATCTTTGAAGATGCGGTTCACCCAACCATTGATATATTCAAAAAGTTCAACATCAAACCGCTTTCTATACATATTCGCGAAGGGCTGGCTATTTTGAACGGCACCTCGGCTATGACAGGTATCGGTATGATCAACATTATACAGGCAAGAAAGTTGTTAAGCTGGTCAGTTCTATTCTCAGCAATGATCAACGAAATCGTTGAGGCTTTTGATGACCATTATTCGCACGAGTTGAACATTGTAAAGCACCATAAAGGTCAAAATAAGATCGCCCAGGTGATGCGTGATATTCTGAAGGACAGCAAGATGATCCGCGACCGTTCGGAACATTTGTACAATCCCGACAATCTTGACCAGGAAGTATTTGAAGACAAAGTGCAGGAATACTATTCATTACGCTGTGTAACACAAGTTTTAGGGCCGATTTATGATACCATAAATTATGCTGAAAATGTGGTGGTGAATGAGTTGAATTCGGTGAACGATAACCCAGTAATTGATCATGAGAATCATAATATTTTTCATGGCGGTAATTTTCATGGGGATTATGTTTCACTGGAAATGGATAAGCTTAAGATTGCCATCACTAAATTATCCATGCTGGCCGAAAGGCAACTCAACTACCTGCTAAACAATAAATTGAACCAAAAATTCCCTCCGTTTGTCAATTTAGGCGTATTGGGATTAAATTTTGGCATGCAGGGGATGCAGTTTACCGCTACTTCAACCGTGGCAGAGAATCAGACCCTGTCGTTCCCGATGTATGTACACAGCATCCCGAA
>DATHLW010000301.1:0-2704 GCA_035487675.1 Mucilaginibacter sp.
GGCGCCTGCCTTAGTATTGCGACTTTTAAGTTTGCCAACGTATCTCATGGTATTTACTGCCGTAACATTAACACCATACATTTTTTCAATTGCACCTTTTATCTGAACCTTGTTTGCTCTCGGATCAACTTTGAAAGCATAACGGTTAAGCTTCTCGGTTAATTGAGTTACTTTTTCAGTAAGTAGGGGTTTCTTTAAAATTTCCATAATTACTTAGCTAATGCTTCCTCCAAAGTTTTAAGGGAACCTGTAGTCAGTAAAAGTGTGCCTGCGTTCAACACATCATAAGTGTTTAACTGATCGGCAGTGATCACTTTGCTTTTCTTCAGGTTACGGCTTGATAAATAAACATTGTTATTTGCAGCAGGCAATACTAAAAGTGTTTTTACATCACTTACATTCAGGTCTGCTACCAGCTTTACGTAGTTTTTGGTTTTGATCGAGTCGAAACTAAAATCTTCCAATACTACAATGCTGTTATCTTTTGCTTTGTATGATAAAGCTGATTTACGGGCCAGTGATTTCAGTTTCTTGTTTAACTTGAAGCTGTAATCGCGCGGCTGCGGACCGAACACACGGCCACCACCATTAAACAATGGTGATTTTACGCTACCGGCACGGGCGCCACCTGTACCTTTTTGTTTATATAATTTGCGGGTTGAACCTGCAATTTCGTTACGCTGTTTTGCTTTGTGTGTACCCTGACGCTGATTAGCCAAATATTGCTTCACATCAAGATAGATAGCGTGATCGTTAGGTTCGATACCGAATATGGATTCAGAAAGCTGCACCTTGGCACCTGTTTCTTTACCTGATACGTTTAATACTTTAACTTCCATCTTATTTATCCACTATTACGAATGAACCCTTAGCTCCGGGGATGGAACCTTTAACAACCATCAGGTTTTGCTCAGGATAAACTTTCAAAACTTCTAAGTTCTGAACTTTAACGCGAGAGTTACCTGTTTGACCAGCCATGCGCATACCTTTAAATACACGTGAAGGCCATGATGAAGCACCCAAAGAACCCGGCGCACGTAAACGATTATGCTGACCGTGAGTTTGCATACCCACACCACCAAAACCGTGACGCTTTACCACACCCTGAAAACCTTTACCCTTTGAAGTACCAACCACATCAACAAAATCTCCGGCAGCGAAAATCTCTACAGTGATGGTATCACCAAGAGTTTTTACATCTTCGAAAGTTTTGAATTCTACCAGCCTGCGCTTTGGCGTAGTACCGGCTTTTTGGAAATGACCTTTTAGGGGAGCAGGGGTGTTCTTTTCTTTTTTCTCACCATACGCCAGCTGAACTGCGGCGTAGCCGTCTGTTTCAACAGAACGAACTTGTGTTACAACACAAGGGCCAGCTTCGATTACTGTGCAAGGAATGTTCTTCCCTGTTTCGTCGAAAATGCTGGTCATTCCTACTTTTTTACCAATTATTCCTGACATTTTCTTATTTTGTTTGTGCCCATCGAAGCAGTAGGGCTTCGTTCAAGGCATATTATTCCCCCGAAAGGGACGGCAAAGATAGATATTTTAGATTAACTGTCAAATACTTGCGCAATTATTTTTTTAAATTTATTTAGGAGGGCTAAAATGGTTGATTGAGAGAGTGGTTGATTGGGTTGGATTATGCCTATTCTTATCAGTAATTTAGTTTTTGTTATTATCTTCATTAACATTTTCTTACTTGATACTCATAAACCTTAAACTCTGTCTATAGATGGATAAGAAGAATTACTACATCGAACAATACAAAACACTTAGGCAATTAAATGATGGCAAAAAACCTCTTAGATCCGAATTTCTACGATTTTGTAAAATACGTGACCGTCATCTGAACATGGTTTTTGGCCAAGACCCTTATTCTAAGTTACAAGTAGAGTGTGGTGATTCCCCCAATAAACTTGATCTTGAAAGAGCATCTATCACAACTATTTTGAATCAATATGGAGAACTTGTACGAAAAAAGGGAGACATTCCTGTTAATGGCGATTGGTTACAGGCAAATTACTCGCCTCAACCTGATGGATTAAGAAAAGTTCATAATCTTAAATGGTCAGACATGCCATCTTTTTTTATACAACATAACGAACACAATGTTGAATGGAAAGATGTCATCAATATTTTAAATAGAAAAAATATTCCCTCTTCTTTTAACAAACCTAATAGAACCTTTCATAATATAGTGGACAAGCTTATTTCTTGGACACCGGATAGAAAAAGGATTATAGAAGAGGGGTATAAAATTGAACTAAGAAACTATCTCGAAAAATATTTTGATGTGGAAGAGGAGGTTGGTGAAAGCAATCCCGATTTATTGATAGATAAAAAATATCCAATCGAAGTAAAAAAAGACCCAACACAATCAGAATATGACCGGCTTCTTGGGCAAATGATTAGGCATAACAAACTTTATGGAAATGCAATAGCCGTTATTACGAGTATTTCAAGTGAAGACCGATTTAAAAGATTCCAAAAACTATTCATTGAGGTGCATACCAAACTCGATATGACAGCAGAGCTTATTAATAAATAATAATGCCTCAACAAAGCCTTCCGAAGTTTTAAAAACTTCAGAAGTCTTAGTGTAAAATTAATTCTCAAAATTTATTTACCCGGCGGCCTTGGGGACGGCACTACATTTTTAACCGGCTTGGTCGACTTCAAGTATGTAAAAATAGCCTCCATATCA
>DATHLW010000302.1:0-3226 GCA_035487675.1 Mucilaginibacter sp.
TAGGGAGTTGCCGTCCGATTGTATCCGTCTGATTATTGCCACTAACCAACTCGATTTTTACAATGCCGCCACCTTTGGGCCCGGGTTGGCTGCTTTTTGAACAACTAAAAAATAATATAATGATTAGTAACAGCGGGGAAATTAAATTTTTGTTCATAAGATTTAAGTTGCCCCAAATTAAAAAAATTAATTCCAGATTTAAAAATTAAACCGCTATCTCATCTGGCTATTCTCTATTTATTACTTCAGATGTGTTATATAACAAACTGGACTACAAGTATAAAACTTGCTTGGTCTGTTTGTTTTTTCGTATTTTACGTTGCCCTTAACCATAGAAATGAGAAGATTAGCCTTTACCCTTGCACTGATGGCCTTATTTATTAGCGCCGGCGCACAACACAAAAAAAGTGACACCTTATTGGTAGCCTTACAAAAGGCGAATACAGACACCAACAAGTTTGTTGCCTTAGTCACTCTGAGCAGACATTATTACCTATCCTACCCTGATTCGGCTATCATTTTTGCACAAAAGGGATTTGAAATTGCCGAAAAAAATAAATGGGTTAATGCGCAGGCTTTTGCTCTTAAAAGGCTGGCGGATGCCTATGGAAACCTGGGCGACTATGTTAAATCCATGAAATATTATTTTAAGGCGCTCAGAGCAGCCGAAAGTATAAATGACCTTGTTGAAGCATCGGCCATAAACAATAATATCGGTTCAACCTATATTCAAAACCAGGACTATAAAAAAGCGCTCCCCTACTTGTATACCTCGAAGCGGCAATTATTCACCTATAGTTTGTCCCATAAATCAATACCAAGAGTATACCGGTTGGACTGCTTCCTATATCTCAATTTGGGCGAAAATTATCTTTTTCTTAAACAAATCGACTCCGCTGCCCATTACCTTGACCAGGCTTACGAACACGTGGAGGTGGCAGGCCATAAAGAACTTGCCGGTGAGCTGATGGGGAACATCCAGCTCGACCTGGGTAAAGTTGCGGCGCTCAGGGGGATTAAAAACGAAGCCCTTGGTCATTTCAGGGAAGCAGTGACCTACTGTACCGGCACGGGCGATGTTACGAACTTAAGTGAGGCCTATCTGAGTACTGCACGGCTATATCATCAATACAAGAAGCAGGATTCGGCCGAATATTTTGCACGCAAAGCGATAGAAGTTGCAGGCGCAGGCAAGTTTGAGCAAAGCGTATTGAATGCAGGGAAAGTGCTGTATCAATATTATGATGAGGACCACAACCTTCCCGAGGCTTATAAATATTATAAAATAACCACTGAAGCAAAAGACAGCTTATACAGCCAGGATAAGGTTAAACAGCTGCTCTCGCTGGATTTTGATGAAAAGCAGCACCAGGCGGATATTGCCGCCGCCCGTGAACAATATCGGGCAAACGTGCGGATGTATTCGCTGATAGCGGTGCTGGTGGTGTTTTTGCTGTTGGTTATCATTTTCTGGAGAAACAGCAACCAGCGAAAAAAGGCAAACCAGCTTTTGCAGCAACAAAAAGAAGAGATACAGACCACACTGGGCGAGTTAAAAACTACACAGAATCAGCTGGTGCAATCGGCAAAGATGGCCTCGCTAGGTGAGCTGACAGCAGGTATCGCCCATGAGATCCAGAACCCGCTCAACTTTGTCAATAATTTTTCCGACGTAAACCGGGAAATGATAGGCGAATTGAAAGGGGAATTAAAGAATGGCAACGTGAATGAGGCTTTGGCAATTGCCGATGATATTGAGCAAAACGAAGTAAAAATAAATCACCATGGCAAGCGCGCCGACTTCATCGTCAAAGGCATGCTGGAGCACAGTCGAACCAGCACCGGCGAAAGACAGATTACCAACCTGAATATTTTGGCTGATGAATTCCTAAAACTCTCCTATCATGGCCTGAGGGCAAAAGATAAAAACTTTAATGCTGAACTGGTAACTCATTTTGACTCAACTCTGCCCAAAGTAAATGTAGTGCAACAGGATATTGGCCGGGTACTCATTAACCTGTTCAGTAATGCTTTCTACGCGGTGAACCAGAAGGCAAAAACTGCGGGTGAGGATTATAAACCGACAGTTGAAGTAAGTACCTCAAAAGAAAATGGATCGATCCTGATCACAGTAAAAGATAACGGTCCCGGTATCCCTGAAAACATCCGTGAAAAGATCATGCAGCCGTTTTTTACAACCAAACCTACAGGCGAAGGGACGGGGCTGGGCTTGTCTTTAAGTTATGATATTGTGGTTAAGGGGCATGGCGGAAGTATTAATGTTAAAACTCAGGAAAGTGAGTTTACTGAGTTTGTGGTGATGCTGCCAGCGTAAAACATTCATTCATAATTTTTTGTGTACCTTACCTTAATCAATTGCAGTTATGAGAAAATTATTTCTTACCCTTATGCTGCTTGCATTTGTGCTCTGCGCAGGGGCGCAGCGCAAGTATATAGATACATTAAGAGCCAAGCTAAACCGTAACCTGGATGATTCGACGCGTCTCCAAACCTTACTCGACCTGGGTCATGCTTATTACCTTTCAAACCCTGATTCCGATATTATTTTATCGCAAAAGGCATATGTGATAGCAGAAAAGGGTAAGGTTATGGCACAACAATCAAGAGCACTTAATGATATGGCCACGGGGTACGCCTCACTGGGCGATTATCCGAAAGCCGTTCAAATGTTTTACCGGGCCTTACGCATATCGGAAGATCTCCATGACGGGTTTAGTGTCATCAGGATCTACAATAATCTTGGCGACACTTATATGCGGCGGGGGGATTATCGCAAAGCTCTCAATAGCTTATTGAGCGCGAATAAGCAATGGCATGACCTCCCAGCTACCCGTAAGCCGACAAATAGAACAAGCACCGAACTGGGGGTTATCTTATCGCTAAATATCGGTGAAAGCTATCTCGGCTTGCATAACATCGATTCAGCCGATTATTACCTGCAAGAGAGTTATAAGGAAGGGAAAAAGTTCGACGACGTAGTAGATAATATCTATCGCGACTTTGGCGAGGTAGAAATAGCACGCGGACATACAGATAAAGCATTAAAATACCTTAGCGATGCCATACATGCCTCTAAATCAATTGACGATCAGCAAATGTTGAGCGAGTCGTATCTCAGCGAAGCCAAATTATATCATAATAACAAGCAGCAGGATTCGGCTGAATTTTATGGGCAAAAAGCACTTGACGTGGCTGGTGCCGGCAA
>DATHLW010000303.1:0-4973 GCA_035487675.1 Mucilaginibacter sp.
ATTTTGTGCCTGAACTTACTAAATGGATACGGGATGGAAAAAATGTAGAAGTCAATTTTCCTGACGAGACTGCACAAATCATTGATACCATGATAAAGCAGTATGCGAAAACTATATAAAAGTTAATGTAGTTGCCAGTGTTGATCTGCCCGAACCTGTTTATTGTTATTTCTCGATTCTAAAATCTGCCTTGTTTTAGAAAGGAGATTGAAAAAGAACCTTGTATTTTCCTTAAGAAGTGTGAATTTCAACTTAGAAATGTACCGGATAGAAAATTTCAGATAAAAATACGTGACTTTCCCAAAGCAGAATGCAAATGTACGGTTAATATTGGTTAGTGATGCCAGCTGCGAAGAGTAAAAGGATTTCAGTTGCTGAATGTCGGGCACGACCCTTGACTGGCGATCATGATAGCCTATGGAATTCATTACTACACCGATTTTAAATCCATGATAGCGAACACGGCTTAAATAGTCGCCATCTTCTCCGTAATGGTAAAAAATAGGATCAAATAAACCGACCTTCCTTAAGCATTCTGCTGAGATTAACCAAAACGCCGCCATTACAAAATACACATTGTGAATGGTTGTGCCTGAATCTTCAAATGAGTTGATGATGCACTTTTTGCTCAAAACAATATCTTCAAACTTTTTATCGTTGGCAGACCCATCGCCGTTCATTTGACGTGGGCTTAATACGCCATATTCAGAGTGATTGATTTGAAATTCTATTAATTTTCTTATAGCATCCTTTTCAACATAACCGTCCTGGTTTAATAGAAAGGCATAATCGGCTCCGGAGTTAAGAGCTTTTTTTAAACCTATATTATTGGCTTTGCCAAATCCCAGATTTTCACTTGTTTCAATCAGATCAAGTTCAGGGTAATTATTTTTGATAAATTCTTTTGTCCCATCTGTAGACCCATTATCAATTAAAACAAGATTTAGGGTTATATCCGATAACAAGACGTCGTGCAAACATCTTTCGATCCACTTTATGCCATTGTAGGTCACAATGACTACATATACTTTAGGGGTATTCATATTCGCATACATTGGATATGGACTGCTAATCTAATAGATTTCTTTAAAATTAAACATTGCAATACCGTATCAATTATTGATTTACTAGTTTAAGTTAACAGTAGCCGGGCAGTACTGTTTTAATAGTTGCTTAAAAAAAGGGAAGTAATTCTTTTATCTGCTTATAACAAACCTAAACAGTTTTTCTGCTATTATTGTCTTGAAATCCCCTTATGCATGATCAGGCTTTTCAGATCTTTTAGTCCCGTGAACATTGTCTGGCTGGCAATCTTCCTGTTTTTAATGCGCATTAGCTTTGCTTATCATGTCCCTGATAAGGTGGGGTTCCCTTTTACAGAACTTTTTTCGAGACTTCTTTTACCGGTATCTCGTCAAACCACTATTCCGCCTGTAGTTAATTTATTTCTGGCGAGTTTATTGATTTTCATACAAGCTATACTGATCAACTTTTTGGCCAATAAGCACAATTTGTTGGGTAAATCCACTTTTCTGCCGGCATTTATGTACGTAACGCTTTCGAGCCTTTTTATCCCTTTCCTGATGCTTAGCCCTGGATTGGTATGTAATTTCCTGCTGATATGGATGCTTTTCAAGTTATTGGATCTTTATAAAGGAGATGCAGCCAAATCCATTTGCTACGACCTGGGGATGATAGTAGCAGTGGGGACTATGATCTACCTGCCATTTATTTATATGTTTTTGGTGATTTGGGTTGGCCTGGCCATTTTCAGGCCTTTTGATTGGCGCGAATGGATTGCCGGGATGATCGGTTTCATTACCATATTTTTCTTCCTGGCGGTATTTTATTATCTTAATGATAAGTTAGGCGAGTTTTTCGAGATATGGCGGCCGCTCGGCACAAAGTTCCCGGTTCATTTCACTATCAATTATTACAATTACCTGGTACTTATCCCGGTGATCATTATCCTGGTTTTGTGTGCGTTAAAGCTGCAACAGAATTTCTATAAAAGCTATGTGCATATACGTAAATCAATCCAATTACTTTTTTTTGTTTTCCTCATAGCTGCTTTCTCATTCTATATCCGGACGGACTTTCGCGTCGATCATTTTTTATTGTGTGCAGTACCGGCGTCAATATTTGTTGCCTATTACTTTTTGTACGCTACTGCCCGTTGGTTCTATGAAAGTTTGTATATTTTGTTGCTTGCCAGCATTATTTACTTCCAGTTTAACACTTTTTAACTTTTACATTCGTTCAAATTTCGCGGGTTATATTAGTTTTGTACCATGAAGTTTGGAGTTGTTATATTTCCGGGTTCTAATTGCGATGAGGACATCATCTATGTATTAGAAAAAATTATGGGCCAGCAGGTTGTACGCCTATGGCATAAAGACCACAACTTACAGGGCTGCGATTTTATCGTCCTGCCTGGTGGTTTTTCATTTGGCGATTATTTACGCTCTGGCGCAATTGCGCGATTTTCTCCAATTATGCAGGAAGTAATGCAGTTTGCAGCCAAAGGTGGTTACGTGTGGGGCGTTTGCAATGGGTTTCAGATATTAACAGAAGCCGGTATGTTGCCGGGTGCACTGTTGCACAATACCAACAGGAAGTTTAATTGCAGTAATATTTACATAAAGCCACAAACAAACAATTCACTGCTGACAGCAAATATTGATCCGCAGCGTGCATTAAAAATTCCTATTGCACACGGCGAGGGTAATTATTTTGCCGAAGCAGATGTGTTGAAATCATTAAATGATAACGACCAGGTATTGTTCAGGTACAGTGATGAGGCCGGTAATATTGTTGCCGAAGCTAACCCAAATGGTTCTGTTGAAAACATCGCAGGGGTATGCAATGCAGGCCGCAATGTATTCGGGATAATGCCACATCCGGAACGGGCATCTGATAGTGTACTGGCTAATCAGGATGGGCTTGCTATTTTTGAATCGATATTATCATTGGTTAAAGCCTGATGGCCAACCTGGTTATTGACATTGGTAATACCTTAGTAAAAATTGCAGTTTTCGCACAGGACAAGTTATTGTATACTACATACTATTCTTCCCTTGATGCTAACACCCTTTTTAAGTTAACTGATCAATACCAGGTAAATAAAGCGATCATCTCATCGGTGAGAAAAGAAGCTGAAGGCTGGCGCGCTGCGTTGGAAGAAAAAATTCAACTGCAATATTTTAATGTCGAAATGACCGCCGGTATCCGTAACCAATATAAAACCCCGCATACGCTTGGCCCTGATCGTTTAGCTGCTGTTATTGGCGCTAAAAAATTATATCCCGGCAAAGGAAGCTTAGTGATCGATGCAGGAACAACCATCACTTATGATTGGGTAGATGCTGAAGGGAATTATTTTGGCGGCAGTATATCGCCAGGGCTGAATATGCGTTATAAAGCATTAAATTATTATACCGGCAAGCTCCCTTTGATTGCTACAGACGATAAGTTTGACAATGATTATGGTGATGATACCGCTTCGGCGATAAAATCAGGGGTGCAAAACGGGATCAAATATGAATTAACCGGCTTTATTGAAAGCTATCAGAAGAAAGAGCCGGAACTAAACATTATACTAACAGGCGGCGACAGTATTTTTTTTGATACTCTATTGAAAAATAGCATCTTTGCCCCCTATATTAAAAATGAGCCTTATTTGGTTCTCGAAGGATTAAATGCAGCTATACAAAACAATAATGATTAAATATACCAGGCTCTTTTTGACATTTCTACTTGCTGTTATTGTATTAGATGCAAGTGCGCAATCAACCGCAACCACCAGTTCACCCTACTCCCGCTACGGTTTGGGCGATGTCAACAATCAGCTTTTACCGCAAAATATAGGTATGGGAGGTATATCTGTTGCTACTAACACTATCGGTGGGTATAACAGTATAAATATCATTAACCCTGCTTCGTATGGTAAAATAAGCTTTACTACCATTGATATAGGTGTATCAACCAATACAGTTACTTTCAGTAAACAGGGCTTAGCAGATCAACGGAATACCAATACCAAACTGAGCCACCTTTTATTTGCTTTGCCTGTGACTAAAAATTCGGCAGTGAGCTTTGGTTTGACACCGTATAGCGAGGTGGGTTATAGTTATAAGCAAACTTATACAAAGCCGAACCCTAATCCGGTTTCACCTGCCGACACAAATGCTGTTAACGTTATTTCATCCGGCGACGGAGGGTTATCAAAAGCATATTTAGGTTATGGTATCACCCTGTTTAAACATTTAATGATCGGTGCTAATTTTTCCTATATTTTTGGCAGCTTAAAGAACGATCAATCGACGGAAATACCCTCTCTGTATGGTGTGCTGAATTCACGCTCTGAATTGGACGATCACGTAAAGGGTGTAAACTATGATTATGGCGCCCAGTATACATTTGATTTTTCGGAGTCAAAACATTTGATATTAGGATATTCCGGATCGGCTAATACCAAGCTAGACGTAACCAGGAATGAAATTGTAAGCCAATACACCCGCGATGCCAGCGGTAACGAAAATAGTGCACTGGATAGCCTGAAAAACACAACGACCAATGGTAAGATACAGTTGCCCCAAATCAATCGTTTTGGTGTTGTGTATCAATACGAAGGAAAATTTATGGTTGGGGCCGATTATACAATGGGTAAATGGTCTGATCTTACCATATTAGGTACAAGTGCAAACTTACAGGACAGCAAAATGATTAATGTTGGCGGTCAGTGGACACCTAATATCAATGCCCTGAACAATTTCTTTGCATTGATGGATTACAGGCTGGGCTTTATTTATGAGCAGACATCCCTGAGCTCAAAAACGATAGACCCTACCTTAAATAACTTTAGCATAAACAGGTATGCGGTAACTTTTGGCCTTGGTATACCATTGCCGCACGACCGTGCTTCGTCTGCATTCTACAAAATAAACTTCTCGGCCGAGATGGGCCGGCGCGGG
>DATHLW010000304.1:0-8011 GCA_035487675.1 Mucilaginibacter sp.
TGGATAGGGAGGTAAACTTCACCAACCACCGGGAAGTTATAACTCATCATCAGCGAGTAGTTGGGCAGAATGCTGCCGGCAATGCTGTTCTCAATGGCCATTACCACATAGTCGGCTTCATGGTTCTGCAAGGCCTCAAACGTTTGTTTGAATGAGTTACACTCAATGGTTTGAATTTCCTCGCCAAAATGCAGAAATGCGGCTTCTTCATGAAATGAGGCCCTGATCCCCTGGATAGCTACTCTTGTTCTTTTGTCCTTCATAAAACCCTTTTAAAGCAGAAAAGTCCCGGCTTGTTTGGCCGGGACTTTTCAGTTTACTTTATATGTTTGTTAGTGCATATTAGTCCCGGCTCTTACTGGTAAAGTAAAAGTAGTAGCCATAAAAATATGCATTGTTAAACTTCATTGTTCTTTGTTTACGTTGTAAATGTACACGAAAAAAATGTACTGTCAATAGAAAATTTTATTTTTTTGAAAAAAGAGGCATTTAACCAAATTTTATTGGGTAAATAGTTAAAGTTTCCATATTGGACTACCATCACCATTAATGATAGTTCCTTCCGGGAATTTATTTCTGAATGCCGAATCTGGGATAAGCATATTGGAGAACTTTATAGATGTCCCGCCTTTAAAAGCTATCTCGAATACACTAACCATATTGGGATTACGGTTGCCTTTGGGTTCACAAGCCGTTATTGTATCAATATCTTTTTTATTGTAAGTCGTTATCTCATTCTCATCGTAACCAAAAGAAAAAATATCGTTCCCCTTTGATATTTGAAGATAGTTATTCCTGTTGCAAATGGCATTATAATATATTCTGAAAAGGACGTATCCGAATAGTCCAAAAAATGAGGACATTAGTAAGATCAGATAAAATTCTTCGACTTTGATTATAAATGCGATATCAAGAACCGAAAACATGATTCCAATGATCAATAGAAACGATGTCAGCATCAGGACACGTGATAGTTTGATTCGGTATTCAAAGTATTGGGTGACAAAGTGTTTTTGATTACCTACATTGAAAAAATGCTTCTCGAATGCACTTAGATCAAGCTTTTGACCAAAGAAGTCCGCTACCAGTTTACAGGCGTCCACAAGGTCATCTGTATGGTATTCATATAAATGATTATCGCTATCCAGATAATATAGGCAGAATTTTCCATTGAAATACAGGCCAATCTTCAGGTAGTTAACGTATTCATCTTGTATTGTAACAGAAGGTCCGGTAGGCTGAATATCTACGCCTCGTTGCTGATTCCATGGAAAATCTTTTATTAGTTGAAGTGTTTCTTCAAGACTTCTTGATTTTTCATCAGAGAATTCTCCTCGTTCGTAAGTTTTGTATTGGAGTTTGGATATAAATTCAGGCATAAATAACTTATGATAAGATTCAATCCCTAATATATAGAGTTTTTACCCTTTCGCCAACTTAAACATTGTAAACAAATGATGCGCCTCATGTAAAAGGAAAAATTCTGTCCATTCTACAATGGTGAGTGTGCCATATTTGGGATGCGTGCCTTTTAATAAAAGCTGGTCATCAGGCAAATTGGTGATCAACTCCAGGATTTGACGACGGTTACCATTTAATTTATTGATCAGATCGGTTAGTGACCATTCCCTTGTTTCGATAAAGTCGGCTTCGTCATCTGCACGATAAGCACTGAATACTGGGGTATCGCCTTTCAGTATCTGGTGCATGCGCCCAATAAATACCGGCTGGTAAGTCACCAGGTGAGCAATATTGTCCTTAATACTCCATTTCCCGGGTTCCGATTGATGATTCAGGCGCTGTTCATCAATATTTTTTATGATCTCAGATATTGTGAGATACTGAGTTTTAAGACGGCAGGTTAGGGAAGTGTATAACATGATCTAATGATTTTTATATTCCCGCTGCATTGCCCTCGCTGTTTGTGTACTGCCGTCGTGGCTCCATCCGGGAGGGTTAAAAAGATACTGCAACTTCGCTTTTAATGATGGTGCCCGTTTTATATCACGAATCATCGCCTTCCATTCATGGAAAAGAATATTTACAGGTCCTGTATCTTCTGGTTGCTTGGTTAAACCGTATTTAATAGGCTCAGGCAGATTTTCTTCCCGGAATGTGCCAAACATACGATCCCAAATAATAAACATCATACCCATATTTTTATCCAGGTAGGGAACATTGGAGGCATGATGCACCCGGTGGTGCGATGGCGTAACAAAGATACACCCGTACCATTTGGGTAAATTGACTTTATATTGAGTATGCACGATGTTACCGTATAGCTGTGTAAGTAAGTAAGCATACAGGATATCAATGGCATTAAAACCCATTAACGCCAGCGGCAAATAAAAGAATACCCGGTATAGTGGCTCAAAAACAGTAGACCGAAAGCCGGTAGTTAAATTAAAATGCTCCGATGAATGATGCGTTACATGCATAGCCCAGAACAACCGGCAGTAATGGCCCACATAATGCAGTACCCAGTATAAAAAGTCTTGTACTACAACCAATATTACCCAATAAGCAATCGCATTCTTTATCTCGAACAGCCGGAAATGCCAGGCATAATCCAGTAAAAAAAACGTAGACGTTTTTACTACCAGGTTCAGAGCAAAGGCAAGCAGGGTAAGATAGATATTGGTGAAAGTATCGCGCTTTTCGTAAAATTTGCGATTTTCCCAATAGCTCAATCCCATCTCAATAAGCGTAAGCAATACCAGTAAGCTGATCAAACCGGTCACTGCCTCGCTTCGTGCATTAAGAGAAAACATTATTTATCGTTGAATAATACCTTAAACTATCGTAAAGTTCGCTTTCTGTACAGATATTGTCAATACGGCATTGTCCGATGTTGGTCAATAATGTGCAGTTGATCTTTCCTGACTGATTTTTCTTGTCTTTCTGCATAATGGCGTACAAGTCCTTATAGCAGGATTCAGAAATAGTATAATGCGGATACAAGTGGCTGATAGTTTCAGTGATCTCTGCCAGATCAGCATCGCTTAAACCTATTTTTGCGCTTGAAAGCTTTGCTTCACAGATCATACCGATAGCAATGGCCTCGCCATGAGTGAGCGGATTTTCATCATGCATTAATGAGTAGGTTTCCACTGCGTGACCTATCGTGTGGCCAAAATTGAGGCTTTTGCGGATGCCTTTTTCGTGCGGGTCTTCAATAACAACCTTGTTTTTTATCTCAATGGACTTATAAACCAGTTCTGCAGATGGGTGCTGTAAGTTGCTGTTTTTTAATAGGTTCCAATAGGACGCGTCGAATATTAAACCGTGTTTCAGCATTTCAGCCAAGCCGGATAAAATTTGTCTTGCAGGCAATGTCTCTAAAAATGAATGCTCGATAAACACAGCCTTTGGCTGGGTAAATGTGCCGATAATGTTTTTGATATTATCCAGGTCGATGCCTGTTTTACCACCGACAGAAGCGTCAACCTGCGATAACAGGGTAGTCGGCACATGTACAAAATCGATACCTCTTTTGTAGGTCGATGCTGCAAATCCGCCCAGGTCGCTGATAACGCCGCCTCCCAGGTTAATAAGCAGGCTCTGGCGGTCGGCACTGAAATCGATCAGCATTTTCCAAACGCCTACACAGAAGTCAATATTCTTGTTTTCTTCTCCCGCATTGATCTCGATGATATCGAAATTATCCAGGTTATCAATATGTTCTCTGATCACCGGCAGGCAATGTTTGCCTGTATTCTCATCAGTCAAAACGAAAAAGCGCGAATAGCTGCCTTTATTGATAAAATTAACCAGCTCGGTTAATGTATTCTCAAAATAAATTGGATAGCTGATACTATTAAGTGTCTTCATAAATTATAAAACCTTGATCTTTGTCCCACGAAATTCAACAATATCTCCCTTTTTAACTTTTAGTCTCTTGCGATAATCCACTTCTCCATTATATTTTACTTCGCCCTCAGCTACAACAATTTGCGCTTCGCCGCCTGTTTCAACCAGGTTGGTTGCCTTCAGTAATTGTATCATGGGGATGTAATCGCCCTCAATTTTAAACTCTATCATGGGGCAGCAAAAATAAACTATTCAAAGGATAATGAGTTATTTGCTTTGCATTTTCTAATTTTGCGCCATGCTCAATAATGAAACTGTTGCTGAACCCGGCAAGGGGACGCTGTCTTTTGAAAATACTGAAATAGCTTTTCGTAATTCTACCAATGCTGACCTGACACGTGCTTACTGGCTGTTCAGGATGATCAATATTAACTTTTTTGTAAAAATGGGGCCTCCGGTAACCAACTTCGCCATGAAGATAGGTTTGCCGATAAAAGGAATTATTAAGGCTACCATATTTAAACATTTTTGTGGCGGTGAAGACATTACCAAGTGTGATGACACAATAAAGAAACTATATAAAGGCGGAGTAGGTACTATACTGGATTATTCTGTTGAAGGCGAAGAGGAAGAGCCTATTTTTGATGCTACGCGCGATGAGATCATTTTAACCATTAAACGTGCATCGGGTGATAAGGCAGTGCCAATTACAGTATTTAAGGTAACCGGTGTTGGCCGGTTTGGTTTATTAGAGAAATTGGATGCAAAGGCACAATTACCAACTGAGGAAACTGCTGAATGGCAAAAGGTACAGGCAAGGGTGCTTGCTATTTGCACCAAAGCTTACGAAAGCGGCGTGCCAGTAATGATCGATGCCGAAGAAACCTGGATACAGGAAACCATTGATATGCTGGCGCTGGATATGATGCGCAAATTCAATAAAGAAAAGATCATCGTTTATAATACTTACCAGATGTATCGTCACGATAAGCTGGCATCGTTAAAGAATGACCACGCTATCGCAGCTAAAGAAGGTTTTATTTTAGGTGCAAAGCTGGTACGGGGCGCCTATATGGAAAAGGAGCGTAAACGCGCTGCAGAAATGGGTTACGAATGCCTGATACAACCAAATAAAGAATCAACTGACCGGGATTACGATGCAGCCCTGCATTTTTGTATGGATAACCTGGACAAGATTGCTTTTGTAGCTGGAACCCATAACGAGAATAGTTGCCGTGTATTGGCAGATTTGCTGAACGAAAAGAAAGTGTCTCATAATCATCCGCATGTATATTTCTCCCAGTTATTGGGTATGAGCGACAACCTGAGCTTTAACCTGGCCGATGCGGGTTATAATGTGGCTAAATATGTTCCATACGGACCTGTGAAAGCTGTTTTGCCTTATTTGTTCCGCCGCGCACAGGAAAATACAGCCATAGCAGGACAAATGAGCCGGGAATTGAGCCTGATTATTAAAGAGAGAAAACGCAGGAAACTTTAGGTTCTGATTGCGTCTGTATCTACAGGGATATAGCCCAACAGTCGGCTCATGGTCAGCATTTGCCCTTTGTGATGGAACTCATGGGTGATTACATGTGTAAATAGCTGGAGCGGGGTAAGCGTAAATGTGATGCCTTTCCTTGCTATATGCCTGGTTTGTGGTTGCAGGTAATCGTCATTGTATTTCTTCAGGAAATTATTCACTATCATATCTATCACATCAAAGATTAATTTGATATCATTCAAACTAGTGACATCATCATTAGTATAAAAGCTGCAAGCTCCATCCATACCAAAGTTATCGACCCAGCTGATATAGGTATTAGCGTTATGTACTAATAAATCGCTGATAGAGCTATTATTAAAAGCAACGACTTTTTTAAAAATGTCATCATCATGCATCGTTTCGCAATAGGTGAACAGGGCATGTCTGGCTCCTTTGACTATTTCATACTGAGATAATAGTAATTGGTACATTAAAGTAATCCTTCCCTTTTAATAAAATCCTGGATGGTATCAGGTGCCTTCATCATAAATGTCTGGATACCCAATTCTTTTGCCGGTTCCAGATTGGCAGCGATATCATCAATAAATAATGTCTCTTCAGGTGTCAGGCCGTTTTCAGTTAATACCATTTCAAAAATTGCTTTATCCGGTTTTCTGATACCTACTAAATGTGAATAATAGGTTTTTTCAAACAGATGGTCATTACTTTCAAATCCGAACTCATCTTTCAGATAGTTCATGATATAATTATAATGTATAGGGTTGATATTGCTTAGCAAAAAGGTGCGGTATTTTTTGTTAAGTTCCGCTAATAGTTCATGCGTTCCTTCATCTACACCTAAAAGTAAACTGTTCCATGCAGCATCAATTTCTTCGTCTGTTAAATCAATCTTGCCAATTTTATTCCTAATAAAATTCCTGAACTCAGTTACACTTACAAGCCCCCTGTCAAATTTATCAAAAATTGGTTCTTGCACACCGTGACTAAAAAATGTATCCGGGTCATCAATAGAGAGGCTTTTCCAGCCCTCTCTCAGTTTTTTAAAATCGAGCAGAAAGATCACGTTGCCGTAATCGAATATGATATTTTTGATGTTTTGCATAAGCAAATATGTATAAATGCGGGCGAAAAGGCCATAGTTTATGCAAACTCTTTTCAATAACTTAGATTTCAAACAAATTAAACTTATCTCAATAAAATATGAACAAGATCAGCATACGAAGTTATGTGGTGTATTTTCCGGCCCTTATTTTCCTGCTGATCTTCATTGTTCTGACTTTCGAAAAAAGCATCCTCAGCGGCTGGTTCCTTATGTTCTTCTTTATCGCTATGGCATTAAGTTTTACTACCAATCCAAAGCTTAAGAACTTTACTTTTACTACAACAATATTTGCGGCAGTCAGCCTAGCAATGTATTACCCTCAATATTTTATGCATTGGGGGAACTTTAAACTATCAGGCCTAATCGTACCACTTTTGCAGGTGATCATGTTCGGAATGGGCAGCGAACTCAGCCTGAGGGAATTGGCGACAGTAATAAAAATGCCTAAAGCAATTTTTGTCGGGATAGTTTGTCACTATACAATTATGCCGGCTATAGGATTTGCATTAGCTAATATTTTTGATTTCCCCAAAGAAATAGCAGCAGGCATTATATTGGTAGGATGCTGCCCGAGCGGGTTAGCATCTAATGTAATGTCGTACCTGGCGAGGGCTAATCTGGCACTTTCCATTGTGGTAACAGCTATTTCTAATTTACTTTCGCCATTGTTAACGCCTTTACTGATGAAGTTGCTTGCCGGAAAGTTTGTTGCTGTACATTTTGGCAGTATGGTTTGGGATACAACCAAGATCGTCATCATTCCCATATTAGCCGGATTGATCTTCAATTCATTAATAATGGGGAAAATGAAATGGCTTGACAAATTGATGCCTGTCGTTTCCATGGCCGGGATCGGGGTTATTATTGTTGTTATCACTTCGGCAGGCAGGGATAGCTTGCTTAAAGTTGGTTTATTGCTGGTAGTGGCAGTGATTATTCACAATACTGCTGGTTATACCTGTGGCTATTGGTTGAGCCGCCTGTTGGGTTTTAAAGAAAAAGATTGCCGTACCATTTCGCTTGAAGTAGGTATGCAGAATAGCGGTCTTGCTTCAGGACTTGCGTTGTTGATGGGAGGGATGACAACTATTGGCCTTGCACCCGCTATATTCGGTCCGCTGATGAATGTTTCTGGTTCATCTTTAGCCACATGGTGGCATGCAAGGGCTCCAAAAGAAGAACAGCTGATCCAAATCGGGGAAGGCGTCAATCCTATTTAGACGATGTGTTTTTTCTCCAGTATTATTCCAAAATCAGTATGTAAATAGCATAAAAAACCAAGACATGAACTCTAAACAAAAATCTGCTGTTTTAATACTATTCAGCATTATCACTGCATTGCCTTTTCAATCATGGGCGCAAAAAACGACAGGCTTTAAAGTATTGAATGATTATAAAATCACCAGTCCGGGTGGTTGGGATTATATTTTGGTTGATGGCGCCAATAAACGCGTTTATGTATCACATGGCACACAGGTGAATGTGATTAGTACCACAGGTGATTCACTGGGCTACATACCCAAAACAACCGGTGTACATGGTATAGCGCTTGTACAGTCGCTGGGTAAAGGCTTTACCAGCAATGGCAGGGC
>DATHLW010000305.1:0-2148 GCA_035487675.1 Mucilaginibacter sp.
TTTTGTTTCCCTGTTAAAGTCTATGAAATTAAAGCGCAAACAAATGCTGCTTAAGGAAGGTGAAATATGCCGTTATTCATCATTTGTGATTCAGGGGTGTTTAAGGGGATACTCCATTGACGAAAATGCCTTTGAGCATGTATTAAATTTTGCCCCTCAAAACTGGTGGATAGCCGATATGTATAGCCTGATCACCCAAAAGTCCGGTGTACTAAATATCGAAGCGCTTGAAGACACCGAGATATTGACTTTATCAAAAATTAACCAGGAAGAATTGTATGTAAAAGTGCCTGTGTTTGAGCGATTTTTCCGCATTATCACAGAAAATTCATTAGTATCTTATCAGCAACGCCTGCTCGATAACCTAAGCCTTACTGCCGAAGAGCGTTATAATAACTTTTGTAAGCGTTATCCTACGCTTATCACTACTTTGCCATCAAAACAAATAGCGTCGTACATTGGTGTAACTCCCGAATTTTTTAGTAAGATGAAACACCAGATGCTGATGAAAAAATCTTAGCAGAAAAGTTTACACAGTTGTGTTCATAATTTAATTGCTAAAAAGGCATATTTGGTCACCAAAAAACTAAGACCATGAGCACTAATACGATTATTACTGATAAGGAACTGTTTATAAAAATGGTTCTATCTAACTGGGATATACAAATCAACCGGATGAACAGTTTGTTAGCTAAACTTACTGATGAAGAGTTATCAGCACCAACAGCACCCAGACGTAATGCGGGGGTTTATCTACTAGGACACCTGGCCGCTGTAAGCGATGGCATGTTTGCTTTCCTGGATTTGGGTGAAAGACTTAACCCTGTAATGGATGAAGTATTTCTGCGCAATCCTGAAGACTCCGGTTTAGAAAAACCTTCGATCTCTGAATTAAAAGAATATTGGAATAAAGTAAACGCGTTACTTTCCGAAAAAATGAGTCACATGAATGCTGATGAATGGTTCGCCCGTCATACAGCAGTGTCAGAAGAGGATTTTGCAAAAGAACCGCACCGCAATAAATTGAATATCGTTATCAACAGAACAAACCACCTGAGCTACCATTTAGGGCAATTGGCATACCTGGTAAAGAAATAATTTTAAAGGATTGTGTTATTGTTTTTTAATTAGGTAAATTGATTTCATGTTGAGATCAATTGCCCTTTCGCTTGCTCTTTTAGTTTCTTTATTTCTGTGCAGTTGCAGCAAGAAGGTATATACGCACAAACAGGTAATGCAAAGCTTTCATTCAAAAGATGATGTCGCAAGGAAATTTGGGGAGCCTGATATTAGGAGAACGATCGATAGTACAGAAGAGTGGATATACAATCATGATGTGGTGTCGAAACCGTCTAACTCAATTGTAAATGCATCTGCCGTGAGTATGGACACAACGAAAAAAACTTCAACAACTCAACAAAATAGTTACATCCGGTTTTTGTTTGACTCAGCAGGAAATGTGGTTGGCTATAAGACTAATGGCGTTGACCTCGGTTATGTAAAAAAAGTATCTGCTGGATCCAATATCCTCAGGGTTTTGGGTATTGCTGCAATAGTGGTTGTTATTGTAGGATTAGATGTTTATAACAATAGCGATATAAGTTTTTGAACTTAATCTACTTTATTCCTGAAATAAGATAAAGCCCGGACGGGCATTGGCCTACCTGATTTATTATTGCTGCTGTATCGGCGCCTGCTACGTTTATCCATGGCTTTGATTTAGCATTGAATACTGAAGGAAGCCGATTTACACAACTGGCTGAATGGACACATAAACCAGGCTGCCAAACCATGGTGATTTCACCATTATCATATTTCTTGGTATTGTCTTCCATATCAGCTAAATTACAGCATTAAATCCAATATAAACGCAGCTGGTATGCCCGATTTTTTTGTTGATCCTGATATTTCTGTAGCCAAAACCCTTCATACCGATTTTTATACCAGCGCCGAAGTATTTGAACAATGCCGTGAAAAGATATTTGCCACATCCTGGCAATTTATTGGAAACGATGACTTGGTAAAGGATAGTGGTGAGGTTTATCCGTTTACTTTACTTCCTGATTACCTCGACGAGCCTTTATTGCTGACAAAAGATAAAACGGGCGAAATAAACCTGTTATCAAACGTGTGTACTCATCGCGGCAA
>DATHLW010000306.1:0-5483 GCA_035487675.1 Mucilaginibacter sp.
AAACGCGTCGAGGGCACTCACTGAATTCAAAAAATATTATGATGATAACCGCGCCAATCCGCCGGGTGAGTATAAAACTTATATCATTAAAAATGACAATTCAGATAACATGACCATGCTGGCTGAACTGCTGCGCAACAACGGCATCAAATTCGGGCATACTGAAAAGCACAATGCCGTAGGATATGGTTATGTGAGCGGAAAAACTGAAGAATTTACTATAGAGCCACATGATTTGTTGATCAATGCCTATCAACCCAAATCGGTGTTGCTGAATGTATTGCTTGAACCCAAAACTTTTGTAACCGACTCGAATACTTATGATATTACAGCCTGGTCGTTGCCTTATGCTTACGGTTTAAGAGCTTATGGTTTGAAGGAATCTATAAAAGCCGAAGAAGTGAAATTGTCTGATAACGAATCAACACATCAGGCAATATCCAAAGGGCAGGTTTATGCTTATGTAGTACCGTGGCGGTCAGTTTTTGATGTTAAGTTTTTAGCCGAATTATACAAGAAGAATATCAAGGTACGTTGCTCTCAGGCGCCTTTTGAATCGGGTGGCCAGAAGTTTACTCCGGGTTCATTGATCATTACAAGAGCAGGGAACAACATCAATGATTTTGATAGTAAAGTGATCAATGCTGCGAATGATTGCAGGGTTGAACTGACTGCTTTAAGTTCAGGATTTGTAGATAAAGGGGCCGATCTGGGTTCAAGTGCGATCAAATCACTGCATGCACCAAAAGTTTTGCTGATCTCGGGCGAAGGCACCTCATCTGAGGCCATGGGCGAGATATGGCACTTTTTTGATCAGCAGATCAATTATCCGCTTACCATCGTCAAATATCGTGACCTAAACCGGGAGCGTTTGAGTGATTTTGATGTGATGATATTCCCCGATGGCTATTACGAGGACTTACCTTTAGAAAAATTGCAAAGCTGGGTGCATGATGGCGGAAAGCTGATCGCCATGGAAAATACAGTTTCGTTGCTGGCTGAGAAAAAAGGCTTTTCGATAAAGAGTATAGCCGCTGATAAACACGATACAACGGCAAAAAATAAAGCCGATATGATAAAAGCTTATGCGGACAGGGATCATGATGCTATCCGGTCAAGCGTACCCGGCGCTATTTATAAGGTAGATATGGATAATACGCATCCGCTCGGATTCGGCCTTGAAAAATACTATTTCACACTTAAACTAAATGATGTATTGTATAGCTATTTAGGTGAGGACGGCTGGAATGTTGGAACCGTCAAGAAGAATGGCTATGTAGAAGGATTTGTTGGACAAAAAGCAAAAGAAAAACTCAAGGATGGTCTTTTATTTGGCGTACAATCTATGGGCCGGGGCTCTGTAGTTTATTTAGTGGATGATCCGCTTTTCCGCAGTTTCTGGCAAAATGGCAAGCTGCTGTTTAGCAATGCGGTATTTATGGTGGGACAGTGATTAAGTTGCAGTAGCGAGTTGCAGCAGCAGTCTTATATTAACTGCTACTGCACTCCTGCCACTGCTACTAATTATTCCCCTTCACTCTTCCGTTAAGGTCATCTGCGCCGCTTTGGTGTTCGCGGGCTCTAATCTTGGTACTTCCAAAATTGTATGTAAATGTCAGACGGGTTATCCTCGATTCACGTTTCTGGCGTATATCAAAGTCAACCGAACCATAATTACTGGTTACGTCGTTACGACGGGTGTTAAATATATCGCTCATTGAAAGCTTTATATTGGCTTTCTTTTTGGCGAATGAATGGCTCAAACCTGCGTCAACGGAATATTGTGGTTTTACATAGAACAATCCATAAGTTAATGCTGACTGGTAATTGCCGGTCACTTCCAGTTTGTATCCGGCCAATGGGGTAAATGTTTCTGTTGCCCTTAACTGGTAGGCAGTCTGCCCTCTGTTAAGGTTGCTTCCTTCCAAATTGTTCGATTTAAAGCCCAGGTAGAAAGCTGTTGCATTAATATTACCTTCCCACCATTTAGTAATAGTATAAGGAGCGTACAGGTTGGCGTTGTAGGCATTTTGAACCTGCAGGTTCTGTTGTGTTACAAAAGCAACCTTTGTAGCGGGGTCAGTTCCGGGTACTTCAGTAATTACGTCGGTGGTCCGGCTATATCCCAATGTTAAAGTGATACTCTTATTATAGGTATAGTTAAACTCGAAATTGTTTGTATACTGCGGTTTCAGGTAAGGATTACCTTTCTGATAAGTATACGGATCGAGGTGATAGACAAACGGGTTCAGGTTGTCATACTGCGGACGGTCGATACGACGGCTGTAGGATAAGCTGAATTCATTCTTATCATTGATCGTATGGTTGATAAACACACTTGGGAAGAAATTAAGATAATTTCTTGGGATACGTTGCACAACATTCATTGAATCACCTGCTGCGTTTGACTGGGTATATTCGGCACGTAAACCTGCCTGGATTGACGTGTTTTTAAACTGCTTATTTAAATTAAGGTATCCGGCGGTTATCTTCTCATCATATACAAAGTGGTTAACACTGGTATCCGGCGCACCCTGAACCGTAGTTTGCTGCAGGTTGTTGTCGGTTTTTACATCGCTGTATTTAAACCCAGCTTCCAGCTTTACCGATTTGGTCAAAGGCTTTGCATAATCCACCTTGACTGTATGGATATCGATATTGGATGGAGTGAGGTTACCCAAAAAAGCTTGTGGATGCTGCAAGCTGCCATTGGCTAAGTAGAAATCTGTTATGTATTGTGCATTGGAATTATTTCTGAATTTAGAATAATCAAGGTCGGCGCTGATCTGCTGGCCAGCGGTATCTATTTTATAGGTATCATTCAGGTTGACAGCAAGGTTATTGTAAGTTTGATGGATACCGGAAACGGTACGCAATGATGAATCAACGGTATTAAAGTCCTTACCTATATAAGTGCGGTTATCGTTATTGTCATCTTCAGTATTAAAATAACCGCTGATCACAAATCCTATAGTGTTTTTGGATGACAGATCATAATCCGCACCAAAACGATAACTGTTGTTATGATTATTGCTGGTAAGCGGACTGAACTGGTTAAAATAAGTTTGTTTTCCGGCTGCATCGGTAATAATACGTTTTATGTCGATATCCTGAATACGTTTATTATCGTTGTGGCTGAATGTACCGAATACATTCAGATTGCCTTCCTTATGATTTAACTGTAATGTTTCATTGTCCTTCCAGGATGCGCCGTAAGCAGTTCCCAGTGTAAGGCTGCCGTTAGTACCGGTTTGTTTATTCTTTTTTAGCTTGATATTAATGATACCCGAATTACCCGCGGCATCATATTTAGCAGAGGGGTTGGTAATGATCTCTATTGACTCGATAGTATTGCCATCTGTAGACCGTAAAAGTGTCGCTAACTGTGCTGCAGTTAGATAGGTGAGCTTGTCATTAAGCATCACAGTTACGCCCTGTTTCCCTTTAAGGCTGATATTGTCATCCTTGTCCACGCTCACACCCGGTGCCCTCTCCAGTATATCCATGGCCGAGTTGCCGGCAGCAAGCGGACTGTTTGCAACGTTTACTACTGTGCGGTCTATTTTTCTTTCTATCAAAGGTTTTGCAGCTGTTACACTAACCGTATTTAAGCTATGTGCATTAGGCAGCATTTTTAATTCCGGTACAGTAACAGTTGAATTATCAGCTACAGTAACTGTCGGGCTTACTGCTTTTTGGTACCCTACTGTGCTGGCTTTAACTACATATTTGCCTTTTTTAATATGATCGAAAGTATAAACTCCCTGATCGTTACTGATCACTCCTTTTACCAAAGATGAATCCTGCGCGTTTAATAAGCTGGCGGTAGCATACATCATCGGTTTCCCCTGTTCATCGAGTAATGCTCCTGAAACGCTTGCCGATGGCCCTGAAGTTTGAGCAAATGAAATGCCTGTTGCTGCGATGATGAGTAACAGGGTGAAATATATTTTGTGTATTAGTGGTTTCATAGTGTTCTGTTTTATAAAATTTCAGGCAAAAAGCCTCCCTTAGGGGGTATCACCTCTTTTTTTCAATAGTTAATAAATGTGTTTTAGTTTGCCGGTTATCTAACCGTATTTTGGGTAGGTAACAGGGTGTTAATAGTTTATTCTCATAGATGGCGTTGTTTTGTGTTTTTAAATTCTTTTGGCAATACCTGTCCCATTAAAGAGTTTTCCTCTTTTTTGAATAATCTCTAAAAAATGGGCTTGGCGGGTAGTTGCCGGGCGTTTATTCTATTTTTATATTAAGATGCACTAACCCAACCAAAGGTTACAGGCAATTTTGGGTTTTTCGGTGAAAAGTGATATTTGCATATGCGAACGGCCGGTTTTTGCCGGTGAATGTCATCTTAAATTTTTTAAGGCAGGCAGTATATTGACTATAACATTTTTAAAAAATGAGAAGCCTTCCTTTTGAGGTTTACAATCTGAAGTTTGATTAATGTGAACGGGTTTTGACAGATGGGTATGCACATTATCATGCTTACCTATTATATAGGTATCATTTTGATGTAATGGCAACATAAGCCCGCAAACGAGAAGCAGGCTTATGTATCTGGTCAATGGTTTCATTTTTTCAGCTTTATAATACTATCGCTTGAAATATGTTTAGTTAATATAGTATCGGTTACCAGGGTATCCACTTTGCATTGTAACCCGTTATCGGTCATAATAAAGGTAGCTTCGTTTAATTTGTTGCCGTCACGTTTGTTAGTCTCATTGCACTCATAAACATTTATACCACATATCCTTTCAAGATTACGGTCAATTATAATTTTAGCATTTAATGGAAGTTTTAAAGTAAGGGACACGTCTTCGTCGTGCCACAGCTCGTCATTTTTTGGATAAAATCTCTCGTCAAACTTTAATGAGCTATCCTGCTGTGTAAACATGTACTTAATATTACGGGAGTTACTTAAAGCATCGTCATAATTTCTGCCCCTCGCATGGTATGATTCTATCAAAACAGGTTGGTCGATATCACTTCTTTCAATGGATAGTCCGATACGGCGATGGTAATGATCAAAGTCATTATCTTCATCATCCGTTATCTTCATGTTAGGCGCTAAGTTTTTGATATTTAAGCGGGCGCTATCCTCAGCGGTGAAATATTTAAGATCATTTAATTTGAGATAATAGGTATTATCTTTTCCAGCTTTAAGGTTGATAGTTTCGCTATAACTTGCGGATGCGCTAAAGTCGGATGCTATTTTAGTGACGTCGTATACAAAAACTGCTATTGCAAACAACCAGATAACTAAGATAGTTGTGCCTGCTGACCTGCTTACCGAACCCGTATTAAATATACCTTTTAATGTAAGGAGTATAATACTTACAAGCGGAATAGTAACAACTACGAAAGCTGCAGTATAAATATATTCGGCATGATGATGTCTCAGTAAGCCGTAGGGCAGATCATGGAATGGTGCAAAGTTTCCAAATCCAAGTAACGCCACAAAAGCAACAATAAAGAATACC
>DATHLW010000307.1:0-4076 GCA_035487675.1 Mucilaginibacter sp.
CTGAAATCGCCAACAATTTTATGTCTGCCCAGGGATTTATAGCTGCTTGTAATGTTTACCTCTCCTTTTTTCACCAGGTCCTCCACTACTTTTCTGAACAATAGGTTGATCTGTTGCTCGACGCGGAAGCCAAGCTTAAAATCAATACGGATAACTTTGTTTGGCACCAAAAAGTTCACGGTATACTCCTTTTTGTAAGGTTCATCCAAAACATCAACGTGCACCAGCCAATAAACATCCGCCCTTTTGGGCTGCTTCTGCAATATGGAGTAAACGATCTTTGATTCAATTTCGGAATCAAAATTGGCACTGGTCAGATACACTAATTGTGATGCATATTTGGGGACTGATTCATCCTCGCTCAGCTCTTTCAGGATACCATAATAATCCTCGATATTGATAAACTTCACATAACGATTCCTGATCTTTCGGGCGATATGCCATGTCCACATAATGGAGAACAGAATAGCGCCAACAGACAAAGTGAACCAGCCGCCATGAACAAACTTCACCAGGTTACCCGATAGGAAAGTAACTTCGATAAGCAAATATATAACCAGGAATATGGCGATGACATAAGGTGGGAACTTTCGTTTTGCTAAAAACTTAGATACCAGGATCGTCGTCATCAGCATGGCTACTGTAATACTTAAACCGTAAGCGGATTCCATTTTGTCTGAATGGCGGAACAATAATACGACACCAATACAACCGGAACACAGCAACCAGTTAATACTCGGGACATACAATTGGCCCTTTTGTTCGGTAGGATAGTTAATCCGGACTTTTGGCCACAAATTGAGCCGGACTGCTTCGGCTATTAGTGTATATGAACCCGATATCAATGCCTGGCTTGCTATAATTGCTGCTATAGTTGCTATACCTATACCATATATCAGGAACCACGAAGGCATGATCTCATAGAATGGGTTGTGTAGGTTCAGGTTCATGGTTTGACCGTTTCGTTGCAACAACCAAACACCCTGCCCGAGATAATTTACAACCAGGCAACTTTTTACATATATCCAGCTAATGCGTATATTTTTTCGTCCGCAGTGGCCCAGGTCGGAGTATAGAGCCTCGGCCCCGGTAGTACACAGAAACACTGCTCCCAGAATAATAAATGCATCATAATTGCTATTACTCAGCAATTTAAAAGCATAATATGGGTTTAGGGCTTTAATAATTGAAGGTACCTGGACAATGTACGCAAGGCCCAATACTCCCATCATAGTAAACCAGAGAAACATTACAGGGCCAAAAGCTTTACCAACCAGCGATGTACCAAATTGCTGTATAATGAATAAAGCGGCTATAATCGCAATTACTATAGTAACCGTATGTAAATGAGGAAACTTTGTTTCGAGGCCCTCAATAGCAGCCGATATAGTAATAGGTGGTGTAATAATTCCATCTGCAAGTAAAGCACAACCACCAACTACAGCGGGTATAACAAGCCATTTTGCCTTACGGCGAACTAAGGAGAACAAAGAAAATATACCACCCTCACCTTTATTATCTGCCTGTAAGGTGATCACAACATATTTTAAGGTTGTTTGTAACGTAAGTGTCCAGAAAATACAGGAAATACCACCAAGCACTAATGTTTCTGATACTTGTTGTGTACCGACAATGGCCTTAAATACGTAAAGGGGAGATGTACCGATATCACCATAAATAATACCCAGGCTTATGAGCAGGCCGGCAAGCGATAACTTTTGAAGGTCTTTATGCATTGTCACCTATAAATAGTTTTTTCATATATTTAATATTAAATTTATGACTCTTAGTGTCCGTTTTACATTGACCAATAAAATTGCGCAAATATGTGATTAATATACCCCTTTTTGTTAAATTTTGTTAAAATCTTTTATAATAAGGGTATTGCTTCGGATTGATCGCGACATTATTTATATTTTTGTACAGGATATTTAAGCATGAGGCAAAATTATACTTATATTTTTTCATGGATAACAACGCTTGCGTTAGCACTATCCATAAATATTGCCTCTGCATTCCAGGTAAGTAAGTCGGATACTACTTTACATCTTCCCAAAGCCAAACTTACTACCACAAAAAGTTCCTATTCAAAAACGGGGTTGCATTTAGCCTTGCCACCATTAAAGCCTGCTGCCGTTTCCACTGCAAGGATAAGCGTTATACGTACGGATGATAAATTGCTTACTGATGTGCAAGTATATCCCAACCCTGTAACCGACCAGATCAATATAAAATATGTGTTATCCCGCAATGCCCTGGTAACCATTAAAATAATGGATGTACTTGGCAATGATGTGATGACGCTGGTATCACAAAGAATTGGGCAGGGCGAACAAAGCTTCACCTATCCTATCAGCAATAGACTATCACGCGGATTTTATTTTATCCGGGTTGTGGCAGGGACTGAATCGGTGATAAAAAGAATATCCGTACTGTAATATTACTTCTCAAAAAAGATTTTTTTCATTTCATTTGAATTTCGAATATCGAATGCCCAATTTCGGATTTTGAATTTCGAGGATCTGCAACTATGAAAATAATCGCTATAGGGCGTAACTACGCCGAACATGCTAAAGAGTTAAACAACCCTGTGCCAACTACCCCGGTGATATTTATGAAACCGGATACTGCTATATTAAAAGATAACAAGCCGTTTTATCATCCTGATTTTTCCGAAGATATTCATCACGAGATCGAGATCATCTTAAAGATTAGCAAAGAGGGCAAACATATCAATGAAAAGTTTGCAGGCAACTATTTTGAGGAGATTGGATTAGGGGTTGATTTTACAGCTCGTGATATGCAACAACGCCATAAAGAAAAGGGATTACCCTGGGAGCTAGCCAAGGCGTTTGACGGTTCGGCACCGGTAAGCACTTTTGTACCTAAAGATAATTTCAGCGACCTTTATAATTTAAATTTCAAGCTCAATATCAACGGGCAGGTACGACAACAAGGCAATACGAAGGACCTTTTATTCTCATTCGAACGTATAATTGCCTTTGTATCAAGATACATCACACTCAAAAAAGGAGACCTGATATTTACAGGCACGCCCGAAGGCGTAGGCAGAGTCAATATTGGCGACCACCTGGAAGCTTACCTTGAAGATGTGAAAATGCTTGATTTTTACGTTAAATAAGCATGTTTAAAAAATATATTGTCTTTACTACCGCCTGTTTGGGCTTGTTCATGAATTGTTTTGCGCAAGAGACGATTCAAACCAAACAGTATCCAAGAAACTTTTTCCGCTACCCCTTAGATCTGCCGCCAAGCACAGCCGGTTCATTTGGTGAACTCAGGCCCGAGCACTTCCATTCAGGACTTGATTTTAAAACCAATGGACGAACAGGCTATCCTGTGCATGCTGCCTATGATGGTTATATATCCCGCCTGCGCGTACAATTTGGCGGATTTGGCAATGCAATCTATATCACACATCCCAATGGATACACTACAGTTTACGGGCATATAGAACGTTTTAGCCCGCAGTTGGAACAGATCGTACTGAAGCAGCAATATGAGCAGCAAAGCTTCGAGGTTGATTTTAATTTACCTCCTACACAAGCCATGGTGTGCAAAGATGATGTGATTGCATGGTCAGGTAATGCGGGAGCCTCAGCAGGGCCGCATTTACATTTCGAGATCAGAGATGCTCAAACCGAACAAACCATCAACCCACAGCTTTTTGGCTTGACTATACCGGACAGGGTTGCTCCAACACTGGGTACTATTTGTGTTTATCGTCTGGGTGATGCTCCATTCAGTGAAAAAACGCCAAGACAATTTTTTGGTGTGAAAGGCGCTGCAGGACATTATCATTTGGTCAAATCACAAGTAATTAATGTAAGCGGCGAGACTGGTTTTGGAATTACTGCCACAGATATGAACAGCGCCTCATTTAACCATAACGGTATCTATTCTATCGAACTAAAAGTTGACGGGGCTACTGTTTATACTTTTGCAGCAGAGCGATTTGCTTTTGATCAGACACATTCTATCAACGCCTATATTGACTACCCTACTTTTTTAAGTTCACATCGTTTTATTCAAAAATGCTTTATACTGCCGGGTAG
>DATHLW010000308.1:0-3193 GCA_035487675.1 Mucilaginibacter sp.
ATTGATATACTTCCAATATTGATACATGGCACCGGATATACGATGACCAAAGGCGATTTTTTATTGAAGGATGGCAAAATATCCATTAAATACCTGCCCAGGATAAAAAAGGATAGCACCCATCTTGGAGTGGGCTATGCAGAAAAAACCAAATTGATAAGCCGCTATTTTAAAGAAGAATATAGAAAATTAAGCATAGAGACTGAACAACCGGGATATTTTAAAGAGCAACTGATATACAATTTCCTTTATAAAGGCCCTTTATTAGAATGGCAGTTAAGGATCAGGTTAAGGCTCGAAAAAAATTATGCCGGCCTTCACACTTTGCTTCCACGCAAAGGCAAAATGCTGCACATTGGATGCGAATATGGTTTCGCAACATACCTGATGCATTTTGCTTCAAAAGAGCGGGAATTTACGGGCATCGACGAGGATGAAGACAAGGTTGAAACCGCCAATAACTGCTTTAGCAAGGACGATAAAATAAATTTTATTTTTACTGATGCGTTAAAGTTTCAGTATGAAACTTATGATGCTATTATTATATCGGATGTGCTGCCCTACTTGCAAGAGGCAGACCAAAAGAAGGTAATTGAAAAATGTATAAGTAGTCTAAACCCTAACGGATCGATCATTATAAGAATTAAAAATAAGAATTTAGCCCCACGAACCGGAGAGTCTATACTCACAAGGCACCCACCGACAGGCTCTAACGGAATAGCTGCCGGGGAACCGTCAAATCTTAAGCGACAATTATTGACAGATACGGCAGCAGAATATAATATGAAATATACAAACATGGAGCAGTTAAAATATAGCTCTGACGTTGTTTTTGTAATTAAACGTGAACAGCTAAACTAATCATGGAGAATTTCGACATTCTGATAATCGGAAGTGGCATGGGCGGGTTAGTTTGTGCTGATATTTTAGGCAAGGAAGGCTTTAAAGTATGTGTGGTTGAAAAAAACAAACAGATAGGTGGCTCTTTACAAACCTACGCACGCGATAAGGTAATCTTTGATTCGGGTGTGCATTATTTGGGTGGACTTGCAAAGGGCCAGAACCTTTACCAGATATTTAAATACCTGGGTATTATGGATAAGCTAAAGCTTCAGCTACAGGATGTTGATGCCTTTGATAAAATACTGATTGAAGGCGATGATACCGAATATGCTTTAGCACAAGGCTATGAGAACTTCATAAACAAATTGCTTGTTCATTTCCCGGACGAAGAAAAGGCATTGCGGGCCTATTGTGACAAAATGAAAGAGATCTGCAGTAAGTTCCCATTATACAATTTGCGATCGACGAATGATCTGAACGAGAAATCCGATGTCCTGGAAATTGATGCAAAAACCTATATCAATTCTATAACTACTAACACAAAGTTGCAAATAGTATTAGCTGCGAATAATGCGCTGTATGCAGGCGAGGCTGATAAAACGCCCCTGTATGTGCATGCCCTTATTCTGAACAGCTACATTGAAAGCTCATGGAAATGTATTGATGGCGGATCGCAGATAGCAAAACTACTGGCGCAAAACATCAAGGCAAATGGCGGTAAGATAATCCGTAACGCTGAGGTGAAAAAAATTGCCGAGGAAAATGGCGAGGCTACTTATGTAGAGCTCCGGGACGGCAGCAGGATACATGCCCGGTACTTTATATCGAATATGCATCCGGTACAAACGCTTGAAATGACCGATACGCCCCTGATAAAAAACGCCTATCGCAATCGCTTAAAAAGCCTTGAAAACTCGGTATCGGCATTTACTATAAACATTGTTTTTAAGAAAGATAGTTTTAAATATATCAGGCACAATTATTATTGCGTACGTGAGGATGACGTTTGGACTGCTGCCGATCATACCGAAGAAAACTGGCCCCTGGGTTATGCAATATTTTGCGGCGCATCTTCCAAATCAGAGGAATATGCCGAGGGTTTGTCTATCCTTGCTTATATGAGGTACGAAGAGGTTGAAGCATGGAAAGATACTTTTAATACGACATTGAATGAAAACGACAGGGGAGAGACTTACAACGAATTTAAAAAACGCAAGGCTGAAATTTTGCTGGATGCGGTAGAAAGGAAATTTCCTGGATTACGGAGCTGTATAAAATCCTATTATACCGCAACCCCTCTATCCTACCGGGATTATATCGGAAATGAAGACGGATCGCTGTACGGAATAGCCAAAGATTATAAGCACACTTTAAAAACCTTTATTTCGCCCCGTACCAAACTGCCCAATTTATACTTGACGGGCCAAAACCTAAACCTGCATGGTATATTGGGTGCATCAATGAGCGGGATTGTTACTTGTTGTGCTTTATTAGGTAATGACAACATTATAGCAAAAATTAGAAATGCCTGAGAAAAAAACATTTATGCAAAAGCTGTTAAAAGGCATTTTATATGTTTTTTCAGGGTTTGTTGCTTTGTTTGTCATACTTACTGTATATCTGTTTTGCGTTGCAATTGAATATCCGCCAAAACCCCGTGATAGAAGCAGTGAAAAATTACTGCGTAATGAACCTTCGCCCGGATTTTACACCATTAAAAACAACTGGTTCCGAAAAAGTAAAAGCGGCCTGTTTGAATTATATGTTGAGGGCGAGCCCTATGAGCAGGGAGTGATCAACGGAAAGCTCACTAAAGAACTGGTGGTAAAGCAGGAAGATTATTTCACCGAACAGATCGCCAAAATAGTCCCATCTAAATTTTATCGCTCTTTTCTTAAATATTTTGTGGCCTGGTTTAACCGGAATTTGGACAAGAACGTAACCGAAGAGGACAAAGAAGAAATTTACGGAATATCTCAATCAGCTTCGGATAAGTACCAGTATATCGGGTCAAACTATCAGCGTATACTTAATTACCATGGAGCGCATGATATCGGGCACGCACTGCAAAGCATGGCTTTGGTTGGATGTACATCATTTGGTACCTGGGGCGTGCGGTCAGAAGACAGCACCATGATCATCGGCCGTAATTTTGATTTTTATGTAAACGACGACTTCGCCCGCGATAAAATAGTTGCGTTTTATAGTCCGGCGCAAGGCAATAAGTTCATGACGGTAACCTGGGGTGGGTTTATTGGCGCAGTATCCGGAATGAATGATAAAGGATTGACTGTTACGATCAATGCCGCGAAAAGTGTTGTGCCGACAGGCGCCGCTACCCCGGTATCGC
>DATHLW010000309.1:0-8503 GCA_035487675.1 Mucilaginibacter sp.
AAGCGCACGGTCATAATTATCAAGTTCCGCGTCAGATTTGAATTCAGCTTGTACCAGGTTCCTGAACTTATAATTTGAAGCAAAGGCCTTATCTATGTTTTGCTGCGTTAGCTGTAAGATTTCAGCATTTGCTTTAGTGCTGAAATACTTAACACTAATGGGTTCTAAGCCTTTCCTGCCGGGAATCAGCTTGTCATGTTTGTAAAGATAGAAACCATCGGTATCCATGATCTCGTAGCTATTATTACCCTGGAGCCTGTAGTCATGATTATTTTCACGGTAACCAAATATCTCATTTTTTGAAAATGACTGTTTGGCGCCGTTGCTGATAACAGTTACTTTACTGCCTCCCAAAAATTCGTGGAGGATGATTTTGGTCTTCTTGGGTTCGTCCGAACCGTAGCTTAATTTATGATTTATAAAATCATTATAGGTTAAATACAATCCGCTTGATTGCATTTGGGCAGATGAATTTTTGATAAATCCAAGTGTCATGATGATGATGATCACCGGTAACTTAAACTTTTCCATTTTATTACTTATTAATCTATTATTAGGAGGCGGCCACCATTGGCCGCTTTGGCATTATTGTTTTTTAAAAGCGGATAATTAAATCCATTGCTGCTGTATACTGATCTTTCTTGGTACCATTATCGTAAGGTGTTACGCCATTTGCATAGGCACGTTCGTACCTGATCTCAGGGCGTATCCTGATATAATCATTGAAATAGTGCACAAAACCTATGGTATGGCTGGAATACCAGGTTGCATAACCTGTCCTGCCCGCCTGAGGGTCGTCCAAAAAGTCGGTACGGATTGAAAAGTAATCCTTTTTTGAAACCAGTATCTGGAAGTAGTTTACCACACCTATCGCACTTTCTGTTCCGGGTATCAATGTACCGGGCCCAACACCTGTTAAGAAAGGCCGGGCAGGGCCATTAATCACTGTACCGCCCGTAAGTGCATGATATTGCCACATATAGTATGCCTCGGTCATCATGTGGAATGTTTCATTAAACTTGTGGCCCCATGTCATAACGAGCATCTGCAGGTTATCATGCTGTTGAGTATAATTACCGTTGCCAAGGGAGTTGATACCTCCATACAACGAGTTATTATTATCCTTTGATACCCAGCGTGCCATCAGCAACCCATTGATTTGTGCAGAATGGCTCCATGGAGCCATATCGTTGCCGGCATGTATGCCTGCTTCCAACTGCCAGTATGAACCTAGTTTAAAAGTTGCCTGTGCACCGGTAAAAGTATAGGGGTCTACCGTAAACATCAGCGAGTGTGAATAAAGGTAATTATCAGTCGCCCATTGAGCTTCAATATCAGCCGGCGAAATAAAGCGGCCTATTTTTAAGATCATTCCGTCCGCTATTTTAGGGAAATAGATCAAACCATACATTTCAGCAGGATCAAACCCGTATTTATTATTATGGCTAAGCAATTGATCACTGAAATAACCTTTACCTGTAGTATAGCGATAGTCGGTCCCGAAGATAGTGGTAACAAGGAAGCCTGCCGAAACATGGTCTGTTTGAACCGTGTTGGGTTGCAGGTCAAATTTTAAGCCTACCTGATCAAGCACAACCGTATTCGGAATAATATTGTAGGATGTAGGTGCATTCGAGTTTTTAGACGAGCTTATGTTTGCGCCGGGATCGAGCCAGCCATAAATTCTAAACTTGGTTTTAGTTAATCCTAATGCTTTCTGCAAAGGATAAATAGGGGCAGTAGCATCAGTGCCAACCAATGGCGCACCATCCCAATCCGAAGTTGGAAATGGGGGACTAGGTAGTGGGGATGGAAGTGACCGTGCCACTGTGTCTTTTTTTGTTAGGTTAACATTAGAAGTAATAGTTTGAGCATGTACGCTCAGTCCAATAGCTGCCAGTGCAACTATTGATAGTAGTCGTTTTTTCATTATTTGTAGTTATTTATAAAGTAGTGGAGAATGACCGTATGTGCTGAAACTTACAGGTCAAGACGCATACGATCATTGTCCGGATAGATATAGGGGTATTGTATTATTTATTATTTATTCTTCAATTCATCCAGGGCTACATTCAATTTCAGCACATTCACTTTTGCGGGGCCGAATAAACCCAGCAATGGGCCCTCGGTATGGGCGTCAACTAAAGCCAAAACCTGTTGCTCAGATATGCCGCGTACTTTGGCAATACGTACAGCCTGAATTTTGGCCCCTGCAGGCGACAGGTCAGGGTCGAGACCGCTGCCTGATGCAGTAACCAGTTCAGATGGTATCTGCTCTTTTTTTACAGTTGGGTTGTGTTTAAGGAAAGTATCAATACGTCCTTTAACGTCCTTGCTCAGGTAATCAGCGTTCGTTGGGCCCTTGTTTGAGCCCGCTCCTGCATCTGCCTGGTAATTGGCCGCAGATGGACGTGACCAGAAATATTCGTCTTTGGTAAATTTTTGCCCTTCATTGGCATAGCCAACTACATGGCCCTTATATTGTACAGTTTCACCATCACCATGGCCTGGAGTTAACTTGCCGATAGCCGCAATGGCGAGCGGGTATAAGCCTGAAAGTATCACTAACAGGATGATGGTTATTTTAATTGAAGGCAATATGTAAGTTTTCATATTATTAAAAATTAGATATGAGATTTGAGATATTAGATTTGAGACATTTAGGTTTATATGAATAAAGCGACTAAAAGGTCTATTAATTTGATACCTATGAACGGAATTATGACACCACCAAATCCATAGATAAATAAGTTACGGCGAAGTAACGCACTAGCGCCTATTGGCTTATATTCTACCCCCCTGAGAGCTAATGGGATAAGCAACGGAATGATAATAGCATTAAATATCACTGCTGATAGTATTGCTGATTGTGGGCTGTGGAGATCCATAATGTTCAGTGCCCTCAATGACGGTATAGAAACCATAAATAAGGCCGGAACGATGGCGAAATATTTGGCAACGTCATTTGCGATGGAAAAAGTAGTCAGGGTACCACGTGTCATCAGCAACTGCTTCCCAATTTCCACGATCTCGATCAGTTTGGTAGGGTCATTGTCCAGGTCAACCATATTACCTGCTTCTTTTGCAGCTTGTGTACCACTGTTCATGGCTACACCAACATCGGCTTGCGCCAAAGCAGGGGCATCATTTGTACCGTCGCCCATCATGGCTACCAGTTTACCGCCTTGCTGTTCTTTTTTAATGTAGTTCATTTTATCCTCAGGCTTAGCCTCGGCAATAAAATCATCCACACCGGCTTTTTCAGCAATAAATTTTGCCGTCAATGGGTTATCGCCAGTAACCATTACCGTTTTTACACCCATTTTGCGCAGGCGCTCAAAGCGTTCATAAATACCGGTTTTTATAATATCCTGTAATTCAATTACACCCAGCACCTTTTCATTTTGTGATACCACGAGCGGTGTACCACCATTCGATGCGATGATCTTCACCCTTTCTTCTACCCCATCAGGAAATGGATTGCCGGCTTTAAGTACTATATTCTTTATGGAGTCAAATGCTCCTTTACGTACACGCAAACCGTCGGGTGTGTCTAATCCGCTTGAACGGGTCTCGGCTGTAAATTTGATGAATACAGAATCTTTGGGCGCTTTAACGGCCGGTATATTCTTATTATGCTCGGCAAGTTCTACAATTGACTTACCTTCAGGGGTTTCATCGGCTAGTGACGCAAGCACACATGCTTTAACAAGATCCTCTGGCGATACACCAGGGGCGGGCCAAAACTGGGTGGCTTTCCGGTTACCTATTGTTATTGTCCCGGTCTTGTCTAACAATAAGGTATCCAGGTCGCCTGCAGTTTCTACAGCTTTGCCCGATTTGGTGATCACGTTGGCACGCAATGCCCTGTCCATTCCGGCAATACCGATGGCCGATAACAGGCCGCCGATAGTAGTAGGGATAAGGCAAACAAATAAGGATATAAAGGCAGCTATAGTAATAGGGGTATTAGCATAGTCACCAAAAGGCTTCAGCGTAACGCAAACAATAACGAATATCAGTGTAAAGCCAGCCAAAAGGATGGTTAAGGCGATCTCATTCGGCGTTTTCTGACGTGATGCACCTTCCACAAGTGCGATCATTTTATCCAAAAAGCTTTCGCCGGGTTGGGTAGTAACAATCACTTTGATGCGGTCTGACAGCACTTTGGTACCACCTGTTACTGACGACTTATCACCCCCTGCTTCGCGGATAACCGGGGCAGATTCACCTGTGATAGCTGACTCGTCGATAGTAGCGATCCCTTCAACGATTTCACCATCGGTCGGGATAGTGTCTCCTGCTTCGCACAGGAAAACATCGCCTTTCCGTAATGAGGATGACATTACGCTGGTTTCTTTACCGTCAACAAAAAGGCGTGCGGGTGTTTCCTCGCGGGTTTTGCGCAGGCTTTCGGCCTGTGCCTTACCCCTTGCTTCGGCAATTGCCTCAGCAAAATTGGCAAATAATACGGTAAACAGTAATACTAAAAATATGGTAAAGTTATAGCCGAAGCCCCCCTGTCCTTTACCGGACAAAGAAAAAATAGTTACTATAAGCATCACAACGGTGCCTATTTCCACGGTAAACATAACCGGGTTTCGTACCAATACGCGCGGGTCGAGTTTAACAAAAGCATGCTTTAATGCATCCTTTACCTGATCGCCCTGGAATAATGTATTTTGATGGGATCTCATGATGATTCTCTTTGAATTATTTAATTGAAAAGTGTTCCGCAATTGGCCCTAAAGTCAAAGCAGGGAAGAATGATAATGCAGCGACAATGATAATAACAGCGAATACCATTACACCGAAAGTGACTGTATCGGTTTTAAGTGTACCAGCAGATTCAGGAATAAACTTTTTATTGGCAAGTATACCTGCGATAGCCACAGGGCCTATGATCGGGAAAAACCGTCCAACAAATATTACCAGGCCCGTACTAACATTCCAGAAGATATTATTAGCTGTTAACCCGCCGTAACCAGAACCATTATTAGCGGCACTTGATGTATATTGATAAAGCATTTCTGAAAATCCATGGTAGCCGGGATTATTTAACCAGGCCGATGGTTTTGTGGCCCAGTTGGCATTAGGGAAATGAACCAATACATAAGCTGCAATAGAAGTACCCACTAAAATTATGAATGGGTGAAGTAAGGCGATAAGCGAAGCAATCTTCATCTCCCTCGCCTCAATTTTGCGTCCCATGAACTCAGGAGTACGGCCAACCATCAAACCCGAGATGAATACGGCAATGATGATAAATATGTAAAAGTTTAAATAGCCAACCCCTACACCGCCATAAAACGAGTTGATCATCATATCAAACATCTGTGCGATACCTGATACAGGCATCATACTATCATGCATAGCATTCACGGAGCCATTGGAAGTCACCGTAGTTGTTACTCCCCACATAGCGGATGCCGCCGGTCCAAAGCGCACTTCCTTACCTTCCATTGATCCGGTAGGCTGACTGACACCCAAATGTGCAATGCCCGGATTACCATTAATCTCGGCTGTGACGGATGGAATTACCATAATCAGAAAACCGGCCGTCATTACCCCAAAAATAATCCAGGCCAGTTTCTTTTTATTGAGATAGAAGCCCAACGCGAATACAAGCGAAACAGAAATAAGGAATATACTGCTGTTTTCAACCATATTGGTCAGGTAATTCGGATTTTCAAAAGGATGTGCCGAGTTAACACCAAACCATCCGCCACCATTGGTACCGGTTTGTTTAATTGCGATCATGGCAGCTGCCGGTCCACGCGAAACATGAATGGTATCACCCTGTAAACCTATTATGGTATCTTTACCCTTATAGCTTGTTGGGGTACCATTAAAAGCTAAAATTACAGCAACAACAAAGCTTAACGGCAGGAATAATCTGGTAATTGCTTTCACTAAGAAATCCCAAAAGTTACCGAGTTTATCAGTCACCTTATCCTTCATGGCTTTGAAAACCACCATCATAGCTGCAACACCTGTGGCTGCGCTCACAAAATGCAGAAACATCAATACAAATAATTGCGTGTAATAAGTTGCACCGGATTCACCTGAATAATCCTGCAGGTTAGTGTTGGTTACAAAGCTAAGCGCTGTGTTAAAAGCCAGGTCAGGAGTTTGACTGGGGTTATTATCCGGGTTTAATGGTAAGTGCCCCTGGAAGAGCAGGCAGAAAAAGGTATAAAATAACCACAATAGATTAATGGTTAATAAGGCCTTTAAATGCTGTTTCCAGTTCATTTCTTTTTTAGGATCGATGCCACTGAACTTGAAGATCAGTCTTTCGAGCGGGGCCATAAAGTCTAGCCAGGTTTTCTCACCTTTAAATACCTTGGCAATGTATTTACCCAGCGGAATGGCGAGGACAACTGTTGCCAGGTACATGAAAATAATGCCTATATATTCTGTGTTCATTGTGATTGGAGATAAGAGTTAAAATTTTTCGGGTTTGATAAGCACATAAACCATATAAATAAATACGGCAATTGCTACAATGAATAATGCGATCATGATGATTAGATTTTTTCGAAGTAGTTAACGGTTTTGAAGAATATCCAGAATACGACTATGAAGCATAGTACATAAGCTATTGTGAGTATGACATCCATTTTTATTTTATTATTTAGTGAATTATTTTAATTATGATACAGTAGTTTGATTTTTAAATACACCAGATAAATCATTGATATTGCGATGAGCCAGATAAAGACAATTCCCAATATATTTTTCAGCTTGAATTTTAATTGTTGCTTTTTCATAAACATTCACCCGCCGTTGTGACGTGAATTACCAGTAATGCTTTATGAAATAAATATTTATTTGAATATCCCTGGATATTTTATCAAGTGAAGAATATCATATTTGGGGATGACTCGCCTTTTAAAGGCTGATATCGGGAGATTTGTGTGCATTGTATCCATTTTGATTTGATTTGCCAGACACTATACCAAGCAGATGCCACAATTGCCAAGCAAAATTCAATTGTCTTATTATCAATTAATTAACTATTTTAAGGAAATCTACATACAGCTATAAAAAGATAAAGCCCTATCAAAATGATAGGGCTTTATCAAAAGGAGAAGCCTGAAATCAAATTATTATGGGGTGTAAATCACACCTTCGGCAACTTATAACCATTATGGTATTCTTTCATCAGGTATTGCTTGTTGATAGCATGATCGGTAAATCCGCCTTCTGCCTCATTCCATTCCAGTTTTTTACCGCTACGGTAGGATATATTCCCCATCTGGGCTACGGTTGCAACATGGGCGCCAGCCTGAATAGGACAATTCAGGTATTCCAGTTTACGTGACTTAACTACGCTTACAAAGTTTTCCCAATGTTTATCCAGGCCATTATCCGATTTCGCAACATAGGGTTTGCTTACTTTGCTCTTGCTTTGCCTTTCCTCAATTACTTCCCAGCCTTCACGGTTCAGGATGAGTGTGCCATTATTACCTATGTAAGCTATCCCGTGATCCCGGCCATAAGAACCATTATCAATGCCCATAGCCGAATCCCAAACCATGTTGAATCCATCGAATTCGTATAAAGTGGTTAAAGTATCAGGAGTTTCTTCAAATAGATCAGGATATGCAAATCTTCCGCCTAAGGCTGAAACAGATTTTGGTATAGGTGATTTCATCCCCAGCAAGCCATAATCCAACAGGTGGACACCCCAGTCGGTCATCAAACCACCTGCATAATCCCAGAACCAGCGAAAGTTGAAATGGAAACGGCTGGCATTAAACGGTACAGTTTTAGCCGGGCCAAGCCATGCTGCATAATTCACCCCTGCAGGCGGTGTACTATCCTGAACAATAGGCGCAGGCCTCATCCAGCCCTGGTAGCACCAAACCTTTACCGTTCGAATATTACCTAATTGCCCGCTTTGGACTAAATCAACAGCATCTTTAAAATGCTGCTGGCTGCGTTGCCATTGGCCGGCTTGTACCACTTTGTTATATTTTTGCTGTGCAGCTACCATAGCCCTGCACTCCCCTATGGAGTTGCCAACAGGCTTCTCTACATAAACATCTTTCCCGGCTTCACAGGCATGCATCATGATCATGGCGTGCCAATGATCTGGTGTACCGATGATAACCGCATCAATATCTTTTTGATCCAGCAAAGCCTTATAGTCATCATATCGTTTCACTTTGGATGCATCGTAGCCCATCTTGGTAAAGTCAGCCATACGCTTATCCATCACATTTTTATCTACATCACATATAGCAACCAGGTTTACGCCCGGAACTTTTAAAGCCGAAGTTACATCGGCCCAGCCCATTCCGTTTATACCAATGGCGCCTATATTCAGTTGATCAGATGGAGCTATTCTGTTTTTAAAAATGGCAAAAGCCTGGTTGTTTAAAGCGGACGCCATAATTGTACCTCCGGCAAGCAGGGCCGACTTTTGCAGGAAATCTCTACGGGAATTCATAATGAAATAATTGGTTGTGATAAATATAGGCGAATATTAAATTGT
>DATHLW010000310.1:0-3124 GCA_035487675.1 Mucilaginibacter sp.
CCAATTGAGCTATATTTCCATTTCAGTAGGGCGACCCGGACTCGAACCGGGAACCTCTCCGTTCCAAACGGAGTAATCTGAACCAATTGATATACTACCCTGAAAATGTCCCTAAAACAAAAAATCCCCTTAGATTTATCTAAGAGGATTTAAGCATTTGTTATATTTTTTTCAATACATAGCCAATCACCTCTGATAAATCAGTCGCGGAAATTGACAGGGTATTGTTGTTGTTTTCATGGCACAATGATACACATTATTTTTATAAATCAAGAAATTCTTTAAAAAAATTATAAATCGTCTTAGACATATTTATTCCTTAATCAAGTTTTTCGGGGTCGAATATTCTAACCACTTTCGGCTCCTGCGCGTCCATAAACATCTTTGTGCGTCCAAAAAGGCATATTTTACCTGTGTTATCAAATACATTGGCTTGACCTTGTCCGTTTAATAATACCTCATCATTACAAAGTCCGTCAAGATGATGTTTTTCTATGTATTTCCAGTGATTTTCAACTTCATCTTTAAATACAATATTAAATGCAGGCTGAAGATATTCGATTAAGTAATTCCCATCGTCCATCGTAATGGGTTTAAAATCGACATGGAAATTATAGATTTTATCAAGGATATCCTTTGCCTCATGTTCTACATTATCTGATCTTTGTGCTAATAAGGCCACTGTGCCATATTGAAAAATGGCTAACTGTAATTTATGCCCAGTGTAATACTTGGCATTATCGGTTATCCTGTCAATATCAATAAATAAATCTGGTCTCCATTTTGGTCTTGGCGGAAACGGGGCTTTTTCAACTGGTTTAAAAAATCTTTTAAACAAATTCATAATAAGGCTCATAAGACAATAATAGTTTAATGGACGACTATATTTAAATCATTTTCAAAAAAAATCAAAATATTTTTCATCTGCGCAAATACACTGCGCAGTAGCTCCCAATCTTTGTTTCAACAAAACAAAAAAGGGAGGTTCCCAATGAAATTTAATTTACTCAGCAAGGCAAAAACACAGGTTACTAACTACGAAGGCGCAAAAGCGTTTACGATGAGTGCCGAAATGGAGCTCTATACAGCCGTAGTTACCTGGAGCCTGAATGATTCGTTCTACGAAAAGAACGAGGACCGTATGAACCGCTTGCGTGCATTGATGTACAAATGTAAACCTGAATTTGTGGGTAAGCTGGCCGTTTATGCCCGTACCAAAATGTATATGCGTTCGGTGCCGCTGGTGCTGGTTACCGAATTGGCTAATCTGCACTCGGGCGACAACCTGGTCGCCCGGGTAACAGACGGGGTAATCGGTCGTGCGGATGAGATCACCGAACTATTGGCCTGCTACGAGCTGATGAACAAGCGTACCGGCACTAAAAAGCTGAACCGTTTGTCAAAGCAGTTGCAGAAAGGTTTGTCGACAGCGTTTAACCGTTTCGATGAGTATCAATTTGCTAAATACAACCGTGATGGCGCCATCAAACTGCGCGACGCCTTGTTTCTGGTTCACCCTAAGGCAAAGGACGAATTGCAGCAATTGTTGTTCAACAAAATTGTGAACGGTACTTTGCAAACCCCTTATACCTGGGAAACGGAGTTGTCGGCTTTAGGCCAGATCAATTTCGATAGCGAAGAGGCTAAGGCAACAGCGTTCCGTGATAAATGGGAAGAGCTGATCGATAGCGGCAAACTGGGTTACATGGCCTTGTTACGCAACCTGCGCAACATACAGGAAGCAAGTGTGAGCTATGCACATTTCCAAAAGGTATGCGCGATACTGGCCGATGCTGATAAAGTGGCGAAGGCGAAGCAGTTTCCATTCCGCTATTTGGCGGCTTACCGGGAGTTGATAAATCCGGTCACCAGTGTACCTGCACAAGGTATGCTTAAAAAGCTAACAGCTTTAATGCAGGGTAACAACAAAGGTTACACCGGCGAATTACTGGATGCTTTGGAAAAAGCAGTGCAGGCAAGCGCTACCAACATCAAAGGGTTTGATTACAACACCCGTGTGCTGCTGGCCTGCGATGTGTCCGGTTCGATGCAAACGCCTGTTTCGGCAAAGTCGAAGGTGTTGTTGTATGATGTGGGTTTGATGCTGGCTATGCTGTTGCAGTCTAGTTGTAAAAATGTGGAGGTAGGTATGTTTGGTGATAGCTGGAAAACCATCGCCGTGCCACGGAATAATATCCTGGGCAATGTCCAGGAGTTTTACAAACGCGAGGGCGAAGTAGGTTATGCAACTAACGGCTACCTGGTGATCAAAGATCTGTTATCCCGTAAGGTGAAAATGGATAAAGTACTATTGTTTACCGACTGCCAATTGTATAACTCATCGTCAACAACCGGCGATCATGTACATGCCTTATGGTTACGTTACAAAGCAGAGGTTGCTCCTGAAGCGAAGCTCTATCTGTTCGACTTAAAAGGTTACGGACAAGCTCCATTGCAACTATTGCGCAATGATGTATACCTGGTAGCAGGCTGGAGCGATAAAGTTTTTGAGGTGTTAGCTGCCTTAGAAAACGGAGGCTCGGCTTTGGACGAGATCAATAACATAGAATTATAACTCAAGTATGGGGAAGCTAACACCCCATACTTTTAAAAAAATTTAGAATATAAGGATGCCGTAGAAACGGGTTACTTCGCTACCATTGAGGGGGTGGGCAGTGCCACATAGTGGTGCTGTGGGTTCGAGTCCCAAAGGCGTTCCCCGTCCCGCGTTCGCCTGTTGCTCCTTATAAAATATAAAGAAGGTGTCGTAAATAAGTCTTACTTCGACCAGGAACCGTTGCCGGGCTATATGTTACGGGCGGTATGAATGGCTTATTGCTTTTTACCCTTCTTTTTTGAAGAAATTGAAAATGAAAGAAGGTGTCGTAAATAAGTGTTACTTCGATTCCAACGCTGCGGTCGCCGGTTCAAGTCCGGCCCTTGTAAAAGGTAGCTCAGATGGTTAGAGCACAGAGAAAAAGGCACTTATTACCTGTTACCCTTCTTTTTAAGAAATTAAGAAATAGAAGATGCCGTTAGGTAAGCGTTACTTCGAAACCTGTCACGTTTGATCCACAGTCGCATGCCGCCTGTTGCTCTTCTTGAATTTTATTAATACCTAAAC
>DATHLW010000311.1:0-3632 GCA_035487675.1 Mucilaginibacter sp.
ATAACCTTTTTAATACGGGAGCTGTAAGCCCAGCAGGTGCTTTGCCTGATGGAAAGTATTTCGGACAGTTTATGCGAGGATATTTTCCCCTTGGTGGAGTATACCAGGAAAATCATATAAAATGCCTTATTGATAGGTATACGGGTGTTTTGCAATATTGTGTATGCAATCACAGATTCTTCATACCCACATTTGGAGCATCGGCGGCTGTATGGCAAATGTCCGCTTCCATAGTAAGTTCCTCCGCATTTACGGCAACTATACCCTTTCCCCCATTTCAGGTTTGACAGGAACTTAAAACACGTTTCCCTGTCCGGGTATGTTTTACTAAATTCTTCAAAATCAACATCCGCTGACATTACGCGGTTATGTGTCACCTCTTCTATATTATTTTGTAATACGAAATTGTCCCTTTCAAGAAGGATGTTCATACGTGATATTTCTTCAGCTTGCTGGTGCAGCAATTTATTCACTTCGGTGAGCTCCTTATTTTGCTGTTCAATAATCACGCTTTTTTGCATCAGTTGCGAGGTACGCTCATCTACCTGTTCTTCCAGTTTTTTATTGATGATGTCTTTTAATTGTTCCTTTTGACGCAATTCTTTTATGATGCGTTGCTGGGCATTTTTCTTTTGTATCCGCAAAAGCCGCACCCTATCACCTATGGCAAATGACACAAAAAACATTTCCATGATAAAGCAAAAACTTAACGTATAATAATTGAAGGCTGTAACCGGCTGCCACCATAGGTCAAATGCTATCAATGCCTTGATGATAAAGCCAAAAAGCAGAAACATGTATCCGACTACAAAAAAACGCGCAGGCCCATATCCCCGGATCAGAACATAACAACCCGCCATGTACGCTACGACTAATGGTATTATTTCGATGATCTTATAGCTAAACAAATTTTTATTGAAGAGGCAGATCACGAAAAAAATACTTCTCAGAGCTATTATCCCTAATAATATCTTATTCAGACGTGGCGCACGCACCTTTAAGCTCAAAAGACTCTGTGCAAACAAGATGGCAAAAATACTGGCCAAAAACAAAGCGATACCATACGCATAATGATTCCATTCGGGTGATAGGGGCCAGATATATTGGTAAGCTATGCCATCGGCACACATCTCATAAAGGCCGATGCTGATGTTGTAAACAATATAATAAAGATATTGCTTTTGCCGTATGGCGATGAACATAATCAGATTGTAAAGCCCGAAGACCAGGACCATACCGTAAAAAATTCCAAAAAGGAAGTATTCTTCCAATGCATAACCAATGAACCACCTCACCGACCGCAATACCATGATCACATTAACAGATCGGTGTGATTTGATCCGTATATAAAAAGTTCCTGTCCCCGCCAGAGCATTATTGATATTCAGGCTGAGATTTTTATGCTGATAAAGTCGTGCCGTAAACGGCCGGCTGCTACCGAGCAGTGTAGCCGTGTAAGTATTATTTTTTGCAGGAGCATAAACTGTAATGCTATCAATAGTCTGATCAAAAAATTCAAGTATCCAGTTGTTTTTACTTCCGGGGTCATACTTAATAATGACACGGTACCAAAAGGCTGAAGCCGGATTTTTGGTGACCGGCGTCGGCGCAGTGTTAGAATGGAATTTTTTCTGAAATTCAGGAACAATGATTTGGCCGATGGTAAGACAGGATCTCTCATCTTCAAAAAAACTGATCTCGTTGTGCCGGAATATATGTTGCTTGGCTGTATCGCTTATCGAAACAGCAGTTTGAGCGCAGGTAAACCTGGCGGAAGCAAAAAAAAGTGCTGCAAAGAGCAAAGTAACTCTCATAAGGTTTATACGGTATAATAATTCCGACTTTTTAGCAAGCGGCTGGCTTATATTGGTATAAACAAGTTTACCATTAATAAATATTAAATCCAATTAAGGGTAAATTATACATTTATTGGTGACTTGCCTGGAAACGTAAGCAAAAGAAAGGCGCCCATGTTTTGCCATGAAACAAGGCTTTGCTTTGGTAGTAATACGCCAACCCGCGATTAACAAAAACCTGTAAACTTTTAACTTACAGGCTTCAGCTTTTTAAACTTTCAAATCCTTTATTTAAAAAAAATTAATTTTCTATTTCGATCAAACTAAAGTCTTCTTTAGGTGCTTCACATACCGGGCACGCATAATCTGCTAGTTCCTCAAAATCAACACCTTTTTCAATTTCTTTTTCACAATCGCCGTATCCTTTATCATACCGCGTTAAACAATTGTTACACTGATAAAATACTATTTTCTCCCGTTGAGCTTTGGCTTCTTCTTTAGTATAGATCAAGTCTGTCGATGTTTCACTGCTTTGCCTGTCATAAAAAGCATAGCAAAGTTTTATCAAATGAGTACTTAACTCTGCCAGATTTATTTGTTGCAAATAAGGCTCATAATCTTTTGAATTGGGGTTAAAATCCCTGGTGTGCAAAATATCAAATAGCCCTTCTTTGTTTTTCTTTATAACGATTGACCCGGTTAAACCGGTTTTAGGTTGAGTTTTAATAGCAAAACACAGCTGGTAAGTCCGCAAGTCGGCTTCTTCAAACTCCCGTACGAGTTGCTGTTTTAGATCCAACCCTTCTTCACAGATGTCTTCAATTTGCCAGTTCAATTCGTTTGCGGCATGCCTTACATTAAGGCGATACTTACTCAGTATTACCCCCCATTGATTTCGATCTGCCATGTCAATCCCTTTTATAATGATCGATTTCCAGGGAGTGGTGTATATCTGACCGATACGTGTTTTAAGGCACAGTAAACACATATCTTTTAAAAAAGCCAGCGAGAAAAGCTCATTCCGACGATAAACACCCAACCAATACTTGTTATTGTACTTATTGAAACCCTCGTAGTAAGGAAGGTAAAAGGCGGGTAATTTCAATGCTGTTGTTAAAGGTTGAAAATTCGCACCGCTTTTTTTTATCAGCATTTTATAAAAAAAGTGTTCGTCTATATTCCCCCGGTCATAAAATAGATCTTTGTTTTTCAGAATGATCTCCTCTGCTGCTTTAGCTATTGCCGGTATATCATCGGAATATATCAATGACGGGCAACAGTAAAGCTTACTTGTTTTTGGAAAACGCATATACAAATACCAATAATTATTGGTATCAGAAGCAATAAAATTGATATTGCCTGTAAAAAACGGAACAAATGTTTGCTGGTTATCGATCAGGTTTATTTTTAGCCGGGGCTTGTGGTCAAACATATCCAGGATATCTTTATAAACACCCTCGCGCAGCCAGCCTTCGTAGTTAAATATTGTATCGGCAACATAAGAGCTAACGATATTAGGGTACAGATCAGCATCGATCTCGTAATTGATTTCGGCTTTGAGCATATCCAGTTCCATATCCTCCAAACAATCCGGCTGGATACTAAAGTACAACTGTTGGCGGTTGCCGAACCGGATATCCTGAGCACCTGCGCTTTCCGCTATCAGCAATATTTCGTACAAATCACCTGCTGATATAAAACCGCCGGGTAAGTTTATTTTAACTATATGCTTCATATATTCACCTCCTAAACTGTTTTATCTGCTACTAAACTTTGTAACGCTTCTTCTAATAAACGTTTTACCTCCGGTCTGCACGAGCCGCAACCTGTTCCTGC
>DATHLW010000312.1:0-4030 GCA_035487675.1 Mucilaginibacter sp.
ATTTTGTGAAGATCTTTAATCCGTTCCTGATCAATATCAAAGGCCAGTATAACCGGATAATCGTTAATAAACAAAACTATGTTAGCCAGGCTGATTCTACTTTAACATATACTTTTAATAATAAAACATCAGCATCATTTGCACAATTTTCAATAAGGCCGGTTGGTGTCGATAACAAACTCCTTAAGAATTTCGAGCTGGCATATCGCTACTCGAATTACACAACTCCCAACAGTTCCACCTGGGGGCAGAATTCTTACGAACACGATTTCGGGCTTGATTACTGGATCACCTGGAGAACCGTTCTGAAATTCACCTATGCATATTCGCATGCTTTGAGCACCGCAAATATACCGGCAGGGGGCATAGGCGGCATCACCAATGTAAACAGTATTTATTTGCAATTCTCTATTCAGTTCTAAAAAATATAACCATGAAAAAGATCAAAATACATAATAGAGCCTGGGCAATCATAGCCATGTTTGGCGTATTTATTGCAATTGTAATAACTGGTTGTGTTGAAAGTAAAAAAGTGGCTGCCAAAAGCGGCGTGCAGCTTTGGGCCGAAAATTGCCAAAGGTGTCACAATACGCCTTCGCCTGCTACATTTTCTCATGAACAATGGGTAACCATTGGCCTGCACATGCAAACAAGAGCGCAGCTTACCGAAAAAGAAAGAGACAAAATAATTGCATTTCTATCCCAATAATAAGTTAATAGTTAAAATGCGAAAGGCTGCCCTTACGGCAGCCTTTCTTATGTCAGATCAAAAAACTTTACTCTTTCCCTTTGGCATCGTTCACTGCTTTAACAGCATCCTCGGCTAATTTGGCAGAAGCATCATCTTTCAGTTTAACACGCTGTTCTTTGATATTATTGAGTAACCCTACAACAAACGGACCTACCCCATTGAATATTTTATATTTGATCCCCAGATCCTTTATTGCTGCTATCCCTTGTTGGGAATCAGCGGGGCTATCTACGCTGCCCGTCATCTGGGCAAATTTTCTGATCAAACCAAATTTATTGTTTACATCCCCATCAGTAAATTGCTTGTAAACGAACGGCCATTGAGCCGAGCTGCCGCTTTCAGCATAAATACCTACGATAGCCTGGGTAAGTGCGCCGCGGTTATCTTTTTCAAAACCTTTGGCCAGCTGCAACGCCTGGGCAGGATCAAGCTGATCGATCCCACTCAAAGCAGCGCCTTGCACAGCGTATGATTCACTTTTTAACGCCTGTTTGAAGATAGCCATGTTGTCCTGTGCTTTTAATTTGGCAATTACATTCAATGCAGCAGCGCGCACCAATGTGTTTTCGTCATTCTGGGCCAATGAGGTCAGTACCGGCAAAGCAGCATTATGGATATCATCATTCTTCATATTTAAAGCACGAATGGCTTTTATGCGCAAACCATAGTATTTATCCTTCAAAGCTGCAATGATGATCTTCTGACCGTCTTTTTCTGATTGCTTGCTTTGTGCCGCTTCTATTGCTTCATACCGGTCCATATACAAAGGCGCATTAAAATACTGGAACACGTATTCGCTCAAAGATTTACCGTCGGTTTTTTGCGCCAGTAAAATCTTATCGCCGTCCACATTTACCAGGTCAGGTTTTACATCAGAGTGGAAGGTTAAAGTGTCCATTTTGTCGTTCATCCACACCTTGTGGCGTTCTTTTTTACCGCCTGTATAAATGTCGACAGCAAAAGGCAACTTAAAAATCTGTCCATCCTGTTTTTGAGCCAGGTAAACGGTTTCGGTTTTTGACGCATCATCCCATTTATAGCTGATGTCCAGTATCGGGTGGCCCGCACCATAATACCATTGGTTAAAATACCAGTTCAGGTCGCGGCCGCTTGCTTCTTCCAAAGCCAGGCGCAATTGCTGTGCTTCGCCATTTTTGAATGCATTTGTTTTAAGGTAGATGTTCAGTCCTTTGAAGAAAGCAGCATCACCTAAATAATTGCGAAGCATATTTAAAATGCGCCCTCCCTTTTGGTAGGTTACCACATCAAATACGTCTTCTTTATCCTCATAATGGAAACGAACCAGGTTTTTAGTAGCAGCGTCGGGGCTTTGCAGATAATTCAACATGGCATCGTGGTTATGCTCATCACCCGCATCTTTACCATATTTATGCTCGGCCCAAAGGGTCTCGCTAAAATCAGCAAATGACTCGTTAACGGTCAGGTTGCTCCAGCTTTCGCAGGTAACATAATCACCAAACCACTGGTGAAAAAGTTCATGCGCGATGGTGCTGCGCCCTGCATCGTAATAACGGTCGATCAGTTCACGGTGGGTGCCCTGAACATACTCGCCATGCAACGTTGCGGTGGTGTTTTCCATTGCTCCGCTTACATAATCGCGCACTACAATTTGCGAGTATTTGTTCCATGGATAATCAACACCCAAAGTTTTTGAATAGAACTCGATCAGTTCAGGTGTCATGCCGAAAATCTCTTTCGCGTAAGGGGCATATTTTGGCTCTAAATAATAGTTTACTTCTTTGTCGCGCCATTTATCGTGGTAGATCTTAAAATCGCCCACAGCCATCATAAACAGGTATGGCGAGTGTCGCAATTCCATTTTCCAGGTATCTGTACGGGTGCCATCATTGTTTTTCTTCTGTGAAGCCAGGCGGCCGTTTGACAAGGTAACATACTTCGCTGGAACGGTCATGCTGATCTCGTCAGTGGTTTTTTGTTCAGACTTGTCGATTGTTGGGAACCATGCCGATGAGCTTTCTGTTTCGCCCTGTGTCCATACCTGGGTCGGTTTGTCCTTTTCGGTACCGTCAGGGTTTATGAAGTATAAACCTTTGGCATCGTTTATAGCTGCGCTGCCTTTTGCTTTCAGCAGGTTTGGTTTCGCTGTGTAGTCGATGTAAATGGTGTAAGATTCATTGTTGTGATATACCTTATCCAGGTTGATCGCCAGGCTCAGGCTATCATCGTACTTGTACTTCAGAGGAACATTCTTGCCATTTTTTACCACCGAAATATTTTTAATATCCATGCCTTTTGCATCCAGCCGCAAGGTATCAGTTGCATAAAAATGAGGCCTCAGGGTCACCCATTCTTTACCATACATAAAGCGTTTTTTGTAATCGAAATGTACATCCAGCTTGGTATGTACCAGGTCGTTAATTTTTGGCGCTGTTGCCCGGTAGATTTTCATTGCCGGGTCATCGTTCTTCTCAGTTTGCTGCGCGCGCACATTGTTCATGCTCGCCACAAAAACGCCCGAAAGAGCGATAGTGGAAAGCGTCTTCAGATTCATCATATCAGTCTGTTTATTATTGATTAGTATATATTTTGCCTTCCTTCATCACAAAGGCCATGTTTTTCATTGTTTTAATATCTGCAAGAGGATCACCGTCAATCGCCACAATATCAGCAGATTTACCTTTGCTGACGCTGCCAATTTTATCGCTCATACCTAAAAGATCAGCGGCATTTACTGTAGCTGCTTTGATAGCCTCCATTGGCGGCATACCGGCTTCAACCATGTATTGAAATTCGATATAATTTTTGCCATGGGCATACACGCCCGCATCCGTGCCAAAAGCTATTTTGACACCCGATTTGTAGGCTTTCCCAAAAGTGGCTTGAATTTGTGTCCCCACTTCCATAGCTTTTCGCGTAATTACCGGTGGAAAATATCCGGGTATTTTCGCAGAATCAGCTACAGATCTCCCTGCTATGATCGTTGGCACCAGGTAGGTCCCGTACTTTTTTGCCAGCTCCATGTCTTCCTCATTCATAAAGCTGCCGTGTTCGATAGAAGTCACCCCACCCAGTATGGCCCTCCTGATACCCTCTGCACCGTGTGCATGGCAAGCCACCCGTAACCCATAATCTTTTGCTGTTTCTACAACCGCTTTTATTTCGTCAATTGTAAATTCGGCTCCTGAGCTATTTTCACTCAGGTCAAGCACACCACCTGTCGAGGCGATCTTGATCACATCAGAGCCGCGTTTTACCTGTAGACGAACGGCTTTTATCAATTCGTCCCTTCCATCGGCT
>DATHLW010000313.1:0-3269 GCA_035487675.1 Mucilaginibacter sp.
ACGCCAAAAAATGGGAAAAGCCGGCAGGAATCGGGTGGTAGAAAATTTCGACTACAGGCTAGTAGCAAAAAAATTCATGGAATTGGTAAATCAAAAATTAGGAATAATATAATCTTTTATGGAACCTGCAGATTGGGAAGATGTAAACAAGGCTAAGAAGGCGGCTATTGAAGTACTTCGACATAATGCACACGGACCTTTTGATGGGCTACCCCGTACCGCAGGATGGGGGTATCCGGAGCCATATACGAGGGATTTGATGATTTCCATATTAGGTATAGCAGTATCGGGAGATCAGGAACTTATAAAAAGTATTCGCGCTGTACTGGAAACTTTAGCAAAAAATCAAACCTCACATGGTCATATCACCTCACTTGTTCATGATAAAGAAGATGTAGGGTCAAGCGATACCACTCCTTTATTCTTATTGGGTGTAGGTATATTCAGAAAGCTGACAGGGGAAACTGATTTTTTAGAGGGCGCGGTGGTCAAATCGCTGAACTGGATGGAGCACCAGAGCCCTGACGACCGCCAATTGGTCGCTCAACAGCCAACGAGTGATTGGCGTGATGAACAGTGGGTCATAGGCTATGGTTTGTATGTGAACACTTTAGTATTTTGTTTCCTACGATTACTCGGGCGCGATGCAAGAGCAACCAAGTTGAGTAAAGCAATTAACAGATATACTATAGATGGTGGATTTATTCCTCATCATATACACGAAGGGCTTGTGATAAGAAATAAGCCTTATTACGCTTTCTGGTCCTACAAAGTATACAGTAGCGACCGTTTCGATCTGCTGGGTAATAGCCTGGCTTTACTATCAGGCTTAACCTCTGTTTCCCAATCTGAAGAAATCATTGCCTGGGTAGAAGCGGAATGTGCGAACATGATAAAAAGAGGTGAATTGGCTGTTGAGTTACCTCCTAATTTTTTTCCATTTGTATTACAAGGTGATTCCGACTGGCTCCCTCGATACGAAAACTTTAATCTACCCGGAAACTACCATAACGGAGGTATATGGCCTTTTATTTGTGGCTTTTATGTAGCGGCATTGGTTGCAGCAGGTAACTTAAAACTCGCTGAAGAAAAACTGTTGACTTTAACTAAACTAATTAAAGTTTCCAGTGATAAAAACCTGGAGTTTGGCTTTAATGAATGGATCAAGGCTCAGGATGGAAAAGTTATGGGACAGGATTGGCAGACATGGAGTGCTGCGCTTTATCTCTACGCTGTAAAATGCGTAGAAGATAAAAAAACACCTTTTTTTGAGGAGATTAGAGATTTTCGAAATGTAAAATAAGTCAATAATGGGTTAAGAACACCGCAGCTATTCCGTATAATAAAACATCTTCTATCTTTCCGCGCATTTACTTGACAACATAAAAAAACGTTCTATGATTTATGCTAATTTTTATTGTAAAAACTTCCTGAAATACCTATCTTTAGGTCATAAGATTTGTGATTAATCTGTATTTGAAAAGTGGTGAGTAAGAAATTATATCCACATAACATATTGAATATTAGCAGGGTTTTCAATTACCGTTGAAGCCTCCCTCTCCGCTGATTTAGAAATGCTGCTTATAACCAATAAGCGGCATTTTGTTTTAGTGGTACGGTGATAATACCTACCGCAGGTTGACAAGAAACCGGTCTCCAATCGGCACTAAAAGTTAGCACATAAAACCACACACACAAAACCCACTCTTTGTATGGATAACGCCCTGCCTGCATCGTTATTGCGAGTAAAAAAATATAGTTGAAAAACGGTGTTTTGATACGAAATACCTTATATTTTTGATTTTGTACATCTCTAAAAAACCTATAAAAAGAGGAAAAACATGAACAAATATGTACTTGGTTTTCAGGAAATCGATAAGACAAAGGCTGCAATAGTCGGGGGCAAGGGTGCTAATCTGGGCGAACTGTCCAAAATCAAGGGGGTACAGGTGCCGGAGGGTTTTTGCGTTACCACCGAGGCGTATAAAAAAATAACCGAAAATAACCGGGAGCTTAACAGCTTGCTGGATGAATTAACGCGTCTTAAGGCAGAAGAGCGGGAAAATATCAGCAAGATCACCGCAAAAATCCGCATGGACATCGAAAGAATACCCATTTCTAAGGATATAACAGACGAGATTGCGGGTTATCTCACAAAGTTTGGTGAAAAAGATGCTTTTGCTGTGCGGTCAAGTGCTACGGCGGAAGATTTGCCGACAGCATCCTTTGCGGGCCAGCAGGATACGTATTTGAACATTATCGGAAAGGAGGCGATCCTAAATAATATCAGTAAGTGCTGGGCATCGCTGTTTACTGATAGGGCAGTAATTTACCGCCTTCAAAATGGCTTCGACCACCGTAAGGTACAGCTGGCTGTGGTTGTTCAGCAAATGGTTTTCCCGCAGGCGGCAGGAATTTTGTTTACTGCGGATCCCGTCACTGCTAACAGGAAAGTATTATCCATTGATGCCAGTTTCGGATTGGGTGAGGCCATGGTCTCCGGCCTGGTGAATGCTGATAACTATAAAGTGTGTAACGGCAAGATTATCGATAAAAAGGTGTCCACCAAGAAACTGGCTATCTATGCCTTAAAAGATGGCGGTACGAAAGAGCAGGTGATTGAGCCTGGGCAGCAGAACAGGCAAGCGCTGACGGATAAGCAGATTTTACAGCTTGAGCACATGGGAAGACAGATCGAAGAACATTTCGGCTGCCCGCAGGACATTGAATGGTGTTGGGTTGATGATACCTTTTATATTGTCCAGAGCCGGCCAATCACTACTTTATTCCCGATACCTGAAGCGAACGACCAGGAAAATCACGTTTATGTATCTGTCGGTCATCAACAAATGATGACCGACGCCATGAAGCCATTGGGCTTATCTTTATGGCAGTTAACAGCAGCCCGGCCCATGTTTAAAGCCGGTGGAAGGTTATTTGTTGATGTTACCCCTATGCTGGCTTCGCCTGTAAGCAGAAAAACGATAATAGATGTCATGGGAGAGCATGATCCGCTCATCAAAGAAGCACTGATTACCATAACCGAGCGGGGTGACTTTATAAAGCTGCTGCCAAACGATAAGGGAGAAATGAGTCCGATTAAAAGCAGCAAAGGTAAATCGTCGGCAGATATTCTGGCCCAAATTGATAACGATCCCGCCGTTGCCGCTGAACTGATCAAACGCAGTGAAACAGTAGTAGAAGAGTTAAAGCAAAACATCCAAACTAAAGCAGGGACATATCTTTTTGATTTTATCCTGGAAGATGTT
>DATHLW010000314.1:0-11161 GCA_035487675.1 Mucilaginibacter sp.
CTTGTATTGCTAAGAAAAAGAAACCTGTTGCTTGATAAACTCCATAAGCAAGGTGTCATCGACAGCACAACCACGGCCCTCGCCAAATTAGAACCTGTACCCGACCAGCCCATGCCCCTGCCACAATCTGCCCCTCACCTGCTGGAACGTTTTAAAGCCAATCATCAGAATGATAAACAAGGTGATACCCGTATCACCACAACCATCAAATCGTCGTTACAGCAACAGGTAAATGACATACTAGAACGACATCATTCTATTTTAAAGGCAAACGACATAAATAATATCGCTGCCGTGGTGCTGGATGTAGAAACCGGGGCCGCCGTAGCTTACGCCGGAAATATTTCGCACCCCGAAGACCCTGAAATGGAAAGCGATGTAGATGTGGTGAATGCACCGCGAAGCCCCGGCAGTACATTGAAACCGCTTTTATATGCATCTATGCTGCATGACGGGTTGATATTGCCCAATAGCCTTATTCCCGATATACCCACACAAATAGCAGGTTATCACCCTGAGAATTTCGACCTTGGCTATGATGGCGCGGTACCGGCTTCCCGGGCCTTATCACGCTCATTAAATGTTCCCGCAGTAAAAATGCTGCAGCAATTTAAGTACGAGCGTTTTTATGATTTTTTGCAGAAAGCAGGTATCACCACATTAAAGAAACCCGCAGACCACTATGGCTTATCCCTGATATTAGGCGGAGGCGAAAACACCCTTTGGGAACTTACAGGGGCCTATGCTGATATGGCCAGAGTATTAAATCATTACAGCAAATATAATGGCAAGTATGATACTGCCGATTATCACAGCCCGGTATATGCTGTTCAGCCACCTAAAAAACCACAATTACAAAAGACCGGATTATTAGATGCCGGATCGATCTATTACACCTTCCAGGCTATGGAAGAAGTAATGCGCCCCGGAGAAGAAATGCTCTGGCAACAATTCAGCTCAAGCCAACGTGTGGCATGGAAAACGGGTACCAGCTTTGGCTTTCGCGATGGTTGGGCAATAGGGATCACTCCGCGATATGTAGTTGGCGTTTGGGTGGGTAATACTGATGGCGAAGGCCGCCCTAACCTGACAGGTATCAATACTGCCGCCCCAATCCTTTTTGAAATATTCAGGCTGCTCCCGGTAACGCGCGACTGGTTCGATATGCCCGTCGGCGAAATGGTCAAAATAAAAGTGTGCCATCAAAGCGGTTACCGTGCCGGAGATTATTGTGAGGATACCGACGACATGTGGGTGCCTAAAAGTGGTTTAAAAGCTCCGGTTTGCCCCTGGCACCAACTGGTTCATTTAGATGCAGGCGGTAAATGGCAGGTAACAGGTGATTGTGCTTCGCCGGAAAATATGGTCAATAAAAAATGGTTCGTGTTGCCGCCATCGATGGAGTATTATTACAAAACAAAAAATTACCAGTATCATGTACTGCCGGCTTTCAGGTCAGACTGTGCACTAGCAGGAAGAAACAGTCCTATGGAATTGATCTACCCAAAAGATGGCGCAAAGATCTACGTGCCGTTGGAGGCAGACGGCAGTCGCGGACGAATGATCTGCAATGCAGCACACAGGCAGGTTGGCGTAAAAATATTCTGGCATTTGGATGATAAGTATGTTGGGGAAACCAGCGATTTTCACCAAATCGCACTAAACCCTCCCGCAGGAAAGCATAAATTAACTTTAGTTGATGGCAACGGCAATAATTTGCAGATCAATTTTGAGGTTTTGGCTAAGTAAGCCCCTCTAAATCTCCCCGGAAGGGGAGACTTTAAAATTTATTGTATTTTTAGGCCTTATTGAACGCCCTGATAAAAGTCCTCCCTACCGGGAGGATTTAGGTGGGGCTAAAACTGCAAAAAAATGCTCGAACAGTATGACCTGAATAACCTGATGGTATTGGATATAGAAACTGTACCGCAATACAGCAACTATGACCAATTACCAGAGCATATGCAAAAATTGTGGGATCATAAAACCCAATATCAGCGCAAAGAAGAAACCGCCGAAGAGTTTTACGAACGCGCCGGCATCTGGGCCGAGTTTGGCAAGATCATTTGTATATCCGTAGGCATTTTCACAAAAGCAAGAACGACCGGGCTGCGAATAAAATCCTTTGCCTCGCATGATGAAATGGAGTTGTTGATCCAATTCGGCGATCTGCTGCGCTCCCAACCCGCAAACCTCGTGCTCTGTGCGCACAATGGTAAAGAGTTCGATTTCCCTTATATCTGCCGCCGCATGCTGGTAAATGGTTTGCAGATTCCGCCACAATTAGAGTTATCCGGCAAAAAACCATGGGAAGTATATCATCTGGATACGATGGAGTTATGGAAATTCGGAGATTACAAAAGCTACACTTCTCTGAGCCTGCTTACTGCTATTTTTAATATTCCCACGCCAAAAGACGATATAGATGGCAGTATGGTTGGCCATGTTTACTGGAACGAAAATGATCTGGAGCGCATAGCGACCTATTGCCAGAAGGATGTGGTTGCTACAGCCCAACTGATCAGGCGTTACCGGGGCGAACAATTGATTGATGATGAATACATAACCCTGATAGGACAATAATGCTGAAGGTAAACCACTTAAATGTCCGGTTCAAAACGCAGGACGGTTTAGTTGAAGCCGTAAAAGATAGCTCATTTACATTAAAGAAGGGTGAAACTATTGGTATTGTTGGCGAATCGGGTTCGGGCAAGTCAGTTACATCACTGGCTATTATGCGGCTTCATAGCCATTCTAATACAGTCATTAATGGCGAGGTATTGTTAAACGGCATCAATATTTTGCAAATCCCCGAGGATGAAATGCGCGAAATACGGGGTAACCGTATTGCTATGATCTTCCAGGAACCTATGACCTCGCTTAACCCGGTTCTGACTTGTGGTTTCCAGGTGACGGAGGCTATCCAGGTTCATTTAGGCGTAAATAAACACGAGGCAAAAGAAAAGACCATCAAGCTATTTAATGAGGTTCAATTACCTCGCCCAGAAATCATTTTTGATAGCTATCCGCATCAGTTATCAGGTGGACAAAAGCAAAGGGTAATGATCGCTATGGCTTTATCCTGCAATCCGGAGATATTGATAGCTGATGAGCCGACCACTGCACTCGACGTTACAGTACAGAAAACCATTATAGAGTTGCTGCTGAGACTTAAAGCAGAACGGCGTATGAGCCTGATATTCATATCGCATGATCTGGGGGTTGTAAGTGAAATTGCCGACAGGGTAATTGTGATGTACAAAGGCGATATTGTAGAAGAAGCGCCAACTAAAACGATTTTTTCTAACCCTCAGCATCCATATACAAAAGGCTTGTTGGCTTGTCGGCCATCTCCTGATCATCATTTAAAGAAATTGCCTGTAGTAGCTGATTTTTTAGATGCCGATAACAAGGCCGTAACCATTGAAACTATCAGGGAGCAATATGTTTATCCTGACAGCGAAATAAAGCAAAGAAAGAAAAAGCTCTATGCTCAGCAGCCTATCTTAAAAATAAATGAACTATGCACGTGGTTCCCTGTTGGCGCAGGTTTTTTTTCAAAGAAACATGACGTTGTTAAGGCGGTAAATAAGGTAAGTTTTGATGTTTACCCCGGCGAAACATTGGGCCTGGTTGGAGAATCGGGTTGCGGTAAATCTACATTGGGACGAAGCATTTTGAGGTTGATAGAGCCTACATCAGGCGATGTGAATTTTGAGAATACTGATCTTCGTAACCTGAGTAAACGCGATATGCGTAACATGCGCCGGGATATACAGATCATTTTCCAGGACCCTTATTCATCCCTTAATCCACGCCTGACCATTGGTGATTCATTAATGGAGCCTTTACTCGTACATCAATTGTACGAAAATAACACCAAACGTAAACAGAAGGTATTGGAGTTGCTGGAAAAAGTAAACCTGCCCGCAGGATACTTCAACCGTTATCCGCATGAGTTTTCTGGTGGTCAGCGGCAACGAATCGTTATAGCAAGGGCATTGGCCCTAAAACCTAAATTCATTATTTGTGATGAGTCAGTTTCCTCTTTGGATGTATCCGTACAGGCGCAGGTATTGAACCTGATCCGCGAACTGCAGCAGGAGTTTAACCTGACCTATATTTTTATCTCACACGATCTGTCAGTTATAAAGCATATCTCAGACCGTATCATGGTGATGAATAAGGGCGAGATCATCGAAACAGGTGACCCTGATGGGATTTATTATCGGCCAAAAGAAGAATACACAAAGAAACTGATTTCATCAATACCAGGTTTGAAATCTTGAGCTTTCGATCTTAAACAAAACTTTGCAAGAAGACTCAGAACTCAAGACTCAGAACTCAAGACTTAATCTGTATTTTTGCACCATAAATTCTACCTATGTCTAAAAATAAAAAGAGCTCATCCATAAAACAGGTACTTACCCAAATGGTACTTGATGTATTTGAGCAAAACGGGAACGCTGCATGGAACTACAAGCAGGTTTCGGCTAAATTGAATATCCATGACCCTGAATCACGGGAAATTATTCTTGAAATATTAAAGGATGAAGTAAAGAAAGAAGCTCTTAAGGAGGTATCACACGGTAAATTTCAACTGCGTGAGCTAAAAACCTTTATTGAGGGCGTCGTCGATATGACCAATGATGGTTCGGCTTATATTGTCACTGAGGATGAAGACGAAACCGATATTTATGTAGCACCCCGCAAACTCAGAAATGCACTTAATGGTGACCGGGTAAAGGTATATGTATATGCAAAAAGCAAAGGGACTCGCAAAGAGGGTGAGGTAATTGAGATATTGCATCGTAATAAAATGGAGTTTACGGGCATTGTAAAACTCTCAGAACGTTTTGCATTTTTCATCCCCGACGATCGCAAAATGATGCATGATATTTTTATCCCGATCAATGAGCTGAACGGCGCAAAGAACGGGATAAAAGCAATAGCGGAAATTACCGACTGGCCGCCGCAAGCAAAAAACCCCGTTGGTCGCATCAAACATGTTTTAGGTACGCAGGGCGAGAATGACACGGAAATGAACGCCATACTTGCCGAGTATGGTTTCCCATTATCGTTTCCTAAAGAAGTTGAACATGAATCCGAAGAAATTCCTGATATCATCACCCCGGAAGAAATAGCCCTTAGGCGTGATTTCAGAGAAGTATTGACTTTTACCATTGATCCGTTCGATGCGAAGGATTTTGACGATGCTATATCCTTTAAATATTTGCCGAATGGAAATTATGAAGTAGGCGTTCATATTGCTGATGTTGCTCATTATATCAAGCCTGATTCAGCTTTGGATAAAGAAGCACTTGAACGTGGCACCTCAGTTTATCTTGTTGACAGGGTAATACCCATGCTGCCCGAGAGGTTATCAAATGGTTTATGTTCGCTCAGGCCGAAAGAAGATAAATTGTGCTTTGCGGCGGTGTTCGAATTGAATGAAGAAGCTCATGTTGTTGATGAATGGTTTGGTAAAACGGTGATCCATTCTGACAGGCGATTTACTTACGAGGAAGTGCAACAGGTTATTGAAGATAAATCCGGTGAGTTTGATAATGAAATATTAAAGTTAAACGAACTCGCTTACAAACTACGTGAACGTAAATTCAAGAATGGCGCCATCAGTTTTGAAACCACAGAGGTAAAATTCAAACTGGACGAAACAGGAAAGCCTACCGGAGTTTATGTAAAAGAGCGTAAAGATGCCCATAAATTGATTGAGGATTTCATGCTGCTTGCCAACCGTAAAGTGGCCGAATTTGTCAGCAAAAAAGGCAAAGGCAAGCACAAATATACCTTTGTTTACCGCACACACGATTCACCCAAACCCGATAGCCTGGCCAGCTTTGCTCAGTTTGCCGCAAGGTTTGGTTACCGTATCAATACCAAATCAGATAAAGAAATAGCCAAATCACTCAATTTCCTGATGGAGGACGTAGAAGGCAAAAAAGAGCAGAATGTACTAACCCAATTGGCTATACGGTCAATGGCGAAAGCGATATATACCACGAAAGCTACAAGTCATTACGGGTTGGCATTTGACCATTATACTCATTTTACCTCGCCTATCCGCCGCTACCCGGATGTGATGGTACATAGGCTGCTGTTTCATTATCTGAATGGAGGACAATCTGCTAATGCTGAGTTCTATGAAAAGCTTTGTCAGCAATGTTCTCAAATGGAAAAGAAGGCTGCTGATGCGGAGCGTTCATCAGTTAAATACAAGCAGGCTGAGTTTTTGAAGGATCAGATTGGTGTGGTTTATACAGGTATTATATCCGGTGTTACCGAATGGGGTATGTACGTAGAAATTATCGAGAATAAATGCGAAGGTATGATCCGCCTGCGCGATATTTCAGACGATTTTTATACCCTTGACGAGAAAAACTATGCCATCATTGGTCAGCGTAAAAAGAAAATTTATCAGTTGGGTGATGAAGTAAAGATTAAGGTTAAAAATGTCGACCTGACTAAAAAACAGATCGATTTTTCGTTAGTACAAGATTAGTGAATTGTTGATTAAACCACACATGAAGAAACTTACCGACCTGCAGGCTATTATCAGCAACGAGGTTAAACAGCTTAAATTTCCTGCTTACCCTGCAGAGTTGTACGAGCCAATAAAATATATCTTATCTCTGGGTGGTAAACGCATGCGCCCTGCCCTATTGCTAATGGCCTGTGATCTTTTTGGTGGTGACGTGAATGAAGCTATCTCGCCTGCTTTAGCCATTGAGGTATTTCACAATTTTACCCTGATGCACGATGATATTATGGATAATGCTCCATTACGCCGGGGTAAAACGACGGTACATGAGCGCTGGAATAATAACGTGGGTATACTTTCAGGGGACGTGATGCTGATAGAAGGCTATAAGCTGATGATGAATGTATCAGGGCCATTGTTAAGGCCTATACTGAATATATTTAATGAGACAGCTGTGGGTGTATGCGAAGGCCAGCAATTGGATATGGAGTTTGAAACACGCAATAATGTGAGTATCGACGAATACATCAATATGATCCGCCTGAAAACTGCTGTTGTATTAGGCGGGGCTTTAAAGATCGGGGCGCTTATTGGTGGTGCAGATGAAACTGACGCTAATCTTTTATACGCTTTTGGTGAACAATTAGGCGTTGCCTTCCAGCTACAGGATGACATATTGGATGTATTTGGCAATCCCGAAAAGTTTGGTAAACTGGTTGGAGGTGACATTATATCTAACAAAAAAACCTATCTGCTGCTAAAGGCTTTGGAGCTAGCCGATCTGTCTCAAAAATCTGAACTGAACAAATGGCTTAGCACTTCCTATGCTAACCAGAAAGAAAAAGTAAAAGGTGTAACTGAGCTATATGATCAGTTAAAGGTTAGACGATATGCTGAACAAGCCATGCAAACTTATGCTGATAAAGCATTTGTAGCGCTAAATGCCATAAGCCTGCCCGATGCCCATAAACAATACCTGCGCGACTTTGCCGACGGATTGATGGTGCGGGAGAATTAAGTATATTAGGGAATTAAACTATTCCTTATTTTAATAATATGAAAAAAACCTTTATCACAATTATCGCGCTTGCTGCTTTTACAATAGCTAAAGCCCAGCAATCGACCCCAAAGAATGGGGACCCAAATGTTGAAATAACAATAGATGCACCAATAAAAACAGATGCACCCGACACATCGTCAGTTAATCGATCGAAAATCTTCACCGCAGTTGAAATGGAACCAAGCTTTCCGGGAGGAGTGGATAGATTTTACCAGTTTCTGCAATATAACGTTAAGTATCCCGCTGAAGCAGTAAAGTATAAAGTACAAGGTAAGGTCTTTATCTCCTTTGTTGTTGAGAGAGATGGTTCTTTAACTGACATAAAAATATTGCGTGGTATTGGCAGTGGTTGCGATGAGGAAGCTGTGAGGGTTGTAAGCATCTCCCCAAAGTGGAAGCCAGGAATACAAAATGGCAGGCCAGTCAGGGTTCAGTATACAATGCCTATAAGTTTTACTTTGACAGGGCGATAGTTAACAAAAAGCCCCGATCTATTTCAGACCGGGGGCTCCGTATTTTATAGAAGTACTGATTACTCAGCGCCTTCTTCTTTATCAGCTTTCTTTGCTTTTGGAGCAGCAGCTTTCTTTGCTTTTGGAGCTTCTTCTACAACTTCAGCAGCCGGAGCAGCTTCCTTCTTTACTTCAGCCTTTGGAGCTTCTTCAGTTACTTCAGTAGCCGGCGCAACTTCTTTCTTAGTTGCGGCTTTAGGAGCTTCAACAACTGGTGCTGCTTCTACTTTCTTTTCAGCCTTAGCAGCTGGTTTTGCTTTTGGCGCTTCTACAACCGGAGCAGCTTCAAAAGGTATTACTGAAACGTATGAACGGTTATCAGCTTTCTTTTTAAATTCAACATGACCGTCGATCAAAGCGAATAAGGTATGATCTTTACCGATACCTACATTCAGGCCCGGATTGTGCGGGGTACCACGCTGACGTACGATGATGTTACCTGCAATTGCCGGCTGACCACCAAAAATCTTGATACCTAAACGTTTGCTATGTGACTCGCGGCCGTTTCTTGAGCTACCGGCCCCTTTTTTGTGTGCCATTTCTTATATTTTTTATGGGATCACTAAGAATCCGCGTTTAAAACCTTAATTATAATGTGATCCCTGTGATCTCTATTTTGGTAAATTGCTGGCGGTGACCATTTTTCTTTTTGTAACCTTTTCTTCTTTTCTTTTTGAAGATAATTACTTTATCACCTTTTAAATGAGACACGATCTTAGCTGATACTTTAGCATTCTTCAAATCAGTTCCTAATTTGAATTTACCTTCGTTTTCTGCTAATAACACATTGTCAAATTCAATACTAGCGCCTTCATCTCCCTGTAAACGGTGTACAAAGAGCTGCTGGTCTTTAGCAACTTTAAATTGCTGTCCTGCTATACTTACTATTGCGTACATGGTTATTAATTAATTGTTTTTAAAATTCGAGGTGCAAATATATAAACTTTAAATTTAAAAAGCCAGAGAATTTTTAAAGCTTATTTTGCGCACATTTTATTTAATGCATCGGTATATTCCTGTGTGATGGGTTGGCCTCCAAGTTTCATACATGCGTTATAAAACTTTCGCGCATTCACGCAGTCCTTTTTGTAGAAATAAGCAGCGGATAATTTAAATGAAGTATTTTGATTCGATGGGTCAATATTATAAGATTTATTAAATAGCTCAATTGCCTTATTTAAATAATCCGGTCTGCCCATATTTGCGAATATTGACATATATGCAGTTGCTTTGTCAGTCAAAATATTTGCACTTTTAGGATCGATTGCCAATCCTTTATCATATTGCCTTAATGCCTCATCAGTGTCATTAAAAGATAAATAGATAGCGCCATAACCCCAATACACATTTGCGTTTTTGGGATCAAGTAGCCAAGCCTGGTTAAAACGATACATAGCTGTTTTCACGTCGCCGACATACAAATTATTAAAACCGAGTGTTATCAAATGATCAGATGCTTTTCTGTAAGTTCCTTCTTGTTGTACTTCAGTTTGAATTAATTCCTGGTCAGCAGCTATTTGTCCCTTGGTTTTTATTACATTACCATATTCTGGAAGCAACCGGATCTCGGTTTTAGCCTGCTCCTTCCATTCCTTATAAGTGATCTGTTGGGCAATACATAATTGGGATATTAATATTGCAATAAAGGTTAAGGTATATTTCATTAGACTAATATATTAGTTTTTCTCCTTACCTTCTTCCTTAGCTAAAACCAACTTTATTTCCTTAATAAGCCTTTGATTAGCATCCTTTAACCGGATATCGCCATTAAACGACTCATCATAGATCACTTTTTTTGTTTTCCGTTTGTATTTAAACTCAATCACATAACGAAGCGGCCGCATGCCATTACGCCTCATCGTGGTATCCCCTATTTCAACATTCGGAAAATTCCAGAATCCTAAGTCAGCAGCCTTCCTGTGCAGGTACAATAGTTCCTCTTTGGGTAAATGCAGGTTCATTTTAATAATAGAATCGCGCATGTCCACATATTGGTATTCGCCTGTTTTGGAGTAGTATTTGTTTACCAGGCTATCTGCACCGGGACCATATTGGATTGACATTGACTCGAACTCACTAAACTTATACGGCGCATTTTTAAAAACCCCGGCATAGTAATAAATACTATACGCCAAAAAAGGCACTACCACAGTTGATATTAAGAATATTCGTTTTGAAAGAGACTCGCTTCTCATTTAATTATTGACTTATTGAATTTGTGAATTATTGATTTTAAAATTATAAATCGTTATTTGCTACAGGTATACCATCGCCTAACTGATTTTCCCATTTGCTCACCACTGCCGTCGCCATTACATTGCCTAAAACATTGGTTGCAGATCTTCCCATATCTAATAATGGATCTATACCTAATAACAAAGCTAAGCCAGCTTCAGGGATATTAAACATACCGATCGCTCCTGCTACCACTACCAATGCTGCACGCGGCACTCCAGCCATTCCTTTGCTCATCAGCATCAGCATTAATAGCATAGATAGTTGCTGGGCAAATGCCAGGTGTATACCATAAGCCTGTGCCAGGAATAACGAGGCAAAGGTCATGTACATCATTGATCCAACCAAATTGAATGAATAACCTAGCGGCAATACAAAACTCACGATCTTATTACTACAGCCGAAGTTCTCCAACTCTTCTAATGATCTTGGATAAGCCGCCTCACTTGTTGAGGTACTGAAAGCTACGAGCACCGCATCTTTAATATTATTAAGCAGCGTAAATGCTCTGTTTCTCAAAACTGAAAAGCTCCCCGCAACAATCAATATCCAAAGCAGCAGCAGTGAAAAATAAAATTCGCCGATGAATGAGGCATAGGTTGCAATAATACCCAAGCCTTCTTTTGCCACCACGGCCGTTATCGCTCCAAAAACAGCTATTGGGGCTACCTTCATCACATAGCCAGTTATCTTCATGATCACATGGGCAACTGCATCCATGAATTTGATAATGATCTCTCCTTTATCCCCTATAGCTGCTGTAGCTGCACCAAAGAATAGCGAAAATACTACGATCTGCAATATCTCATTATTTGCCATGGCCTCGGTAAAGCTTCGCGGGAATACGTGGCCGAT
>DATHLW010000315.1:0-6820 GCA_035487675.1 Mucilaginibacter sp.
CATTGCAGGTGCCTTACTTGTTTCCGGGCTTGGCTGTCACACATCAAACACTGATCAAAATAAAAATATGACCGATCGAAAATGGTGGAAAGAAGCGGTTGTTTACCAGATATACCCCCGCAGTTTTATGGATAGCAATGGTGATGGCATCGGCGATCTGCAAGGCATTATATCCAAACTGGATTATATCAAAAGTCTCGGCGTGAATGTGGTTTGGCTTAACCCGATATACAGTTCGCCAAACGATGATAACGGTTACGATGTAAGTGATTACCGCAACATCATGAAAGACTTTGGCACAATGGCCGATTTTGATGCTATGCTGAAAGGAATGCACGAGCGTGGTATCAAACTGGTAATGGACCTGGTGGTAAACCATAGCAGCGATGAGCACGAATGGTTTAAACAAAGCCGTAGCTCGAGGACCAATCCTTTTCGCAATTATTACCATTGGTGGAACGCCGACAAGGGCAAACCAGCGCCACGTTATAGTTTATTTGATGTGAACCATGATGCCTGGATGTATGATTCAGTCACCAATGCTTATTACCTGCATTATTTCTCAAGAAAACAACCTGATCTGAACTGGGAGAACCCGAAAGTTCGCCAGGAAGTATTTGATATGATGAAATTCTGGGCCGACAAAGGGATCGATGGCTTCCGATTGGATGCTTTCCAGTTTGCAGCAAAGGATACTACGTTCCCGGCATTTCCACAGGGATATGAGGAGAATTTTGTCAAATACTATGCAATGCAGCCGGGTTTGCATGACTATCTGAAAGAAATGAATCAGCAGGTGCTGAGCAATTATGATGTAATGAGTGTAGCTGAAGGAGCCGGCAATTCGTACCAGGACGCGCATGACCTGGTTGATCCGGAGCGAAAGGAACTGAATATGGCCTATGCTTTCGATGGCGTAGGTATCGCTCAACCCGAAGGATACAGCGTTTTACATTTTAAAGAGGTATTCAGCAAATGGGATAGTGTTTTTGCTAAAAAAGGCTGGTTATCTATTTTCCTTGCTAATCATGATCAGGCAAGGCTGGTAAGCCGCTTTGGTAACGATAGCCCAGAATTCAGGGAAGTATCATCCAAGATGCTGACGACTTTCATCATGACCATGCGCGGTACGCCATATTACTATAACGGCGACGAACTGGGCATGACCAATGCCGGGTTTACCGATATAAAGGATTACCGGGATATGCCAACCCTGAATGAATATCGGCATCAGAAAAATATTGGCGGTAATATTCCTGAGTTTATGAAAAGCATTGCATTTTCTTGCCGCGATAACGGACGCACACCTTTTCAATGGAACAGCAGTGCAAATGCGGGATTTACTACCGGAACACCATGGATAAAAGTGAACAGCAATTATAAAACTATCAACGAAGCTGCGCAGGATAAGGACCCTAACTCCATTTTAAATTATTTCAGGAAGGTTGTAAAGTTGCGGAACGATAATCTGGTTTTAGTTTATGGCAAATACACCTTGCTGGATAAGGCCAACCCTGATGTTTATGCTTATACGAGAGAAATGAATGGAAAGAGATTATTGATACTGCTCAATTTCAGAAGTGAAGCGAAAACTGCTAATACCGGCCTGGATATTTCAAAAGCAAAAGTGCTCATTGATAACTATTCCGAACCATCAATTGATGGAAAGCTAAAGCCCTATGAAGCAGTAGTATACGAGCTGGAATAGAATCGTTCGCAACCGAACGCTGATTGTATCAAATCCGAACAGATTAGGAGTCTCGCTGTTTTACTAAACTTCTGATATTGAGGTAAATAAATAAAGGGCACGCCATTGGCAGGATCATCGTCATAAAATTGACCGATCATGATCAAAAATTACCTGCTGGTTGCTTTCAGGAACCTGGCAAAAAACAAGGGTTTTTCATTCATCAACATTTTCGGGCTGGCCATTGGTATGGCTGCCTGCCTGCTTATTCTGCAGTACGTAACATTCGAGCTGAGCTTTGATAACTTTCATGCGAAGAAGGACAGGGTATTCCGGGTAACACAAGACAGGTACGATAGGGGTAAGCTGTCTACTCAATGGGCGGGTGGGGCTTTTGCAGAAGGGAACGCCTTTAAAAATAATTTTCCACAGGTTGAAGATTATTTAAAGGTGGTAGGTGCCGGTCCCATACTCGCTATTAACAATGATACAAAGATTGTGCTCGAAAAAAGTTACTTCGCCGGACCTTCTTTTTTCAATTTTTTCACTTACCCTTTATTAAGCGGCGACCCCAAAACGGTTTTACAACAGGTTAACTCTGCCGTGATAACCGAAACGGTTGCCAAAAAACTTTTTGGTACCACTAACGCAGTAGGGAAAACATTTAAATATGATCTTAACTTGTTAAAAGTTACCGGAGTAATGAAAGACTACCCGGATAATACGCACTTCAGGAGCGAACTGTTAATTTCATACAGTACTTTTTTGAAATTTATAGGGCCTAAAAATGATCTCGATAACGCCTGGCTAAACGATGGCTGCCTTACCTACCTGCTGCTTAAGCCGGGAGTAGACCCCAAAGCCCTGGAGGCTAAATTTGTGCCTTATGTAGACCAGGTATACAAAAAAATAAACTGGTCGGGTGCCAGTGCCAAATATCATTTGTTGCCTTTAGAAAAAATCCATCTTTCACCAAATTTAATGGTCGAAGCGGAGCCTCATGGTGATGGCAAATCGGTTTATCTATTAGCAGGCATAGCCATATTCGTGATCATTATCGCGTGGATAAACTACATTAATTTAGCTACCGCCAGGGGAATAAGCAGAGCCAAGGAAGTAGGCGTTCGCAAAACATTAGGTTCAGCAAAAACACAGCTGATCGCGCAGTTTATGCTCGAGTCCATGATGTTGAACGGTTTGGCCGTAATGCTTGCCATTATCCTGATCTGTATTTTTCTGCCTGTTTTTTCGGCTATATCCGGTCAATATATCACCCTCTCGTTATTGTTTACGCCCGTTTTCTGGATATCAGTGATCGTGTTGTTTGTTACCGGGTCATTCTTCTCAGGTTTTTATCCGTCGCTTGTTCTTTCAAATTTTAAACCGGTAGAAGTAATAAAGGGGAAGTTGTCCGCTTCACAAGGAGGGATTGTGCTGCGCAAAGTGATGGTGATTTTTCAATTTGCTGCATCCATCTTTTTGCTGATAGGCTCACTTACAGTTTACCGGCAGGTGAGCTATATGGAGAAGCAAAACCTTGGTATCAATATTAATCAAACCCTGATCATAAAACCGCCTTTGGCACACATAGATTCGTTTTACCGCAGCATGAGCTCCTTTAAAAATGAAAGCTTAAGAGATCGTTCCGTTAAAAGTGTAACTGTTTCCACATCCATACCCGGAGAGCCGGTGGGATGGAATGCCGGCGGCATTAAATTGAAGGGTACCGACCAATCGCATGGTAAACAATACCGGATAATTGGCGGGGATTACGACTATTTGACGGCATATGACGCAAAGCTTATAGCCGGAAGATTATTTTCTAAAAATTTTAGTACCGATCCGCATGCGGTAGTTTTCAACAAAAAAGCTACCGAAGAAATGGGTTTTGATAAACCTGAGCACGCTATTGGCAAACAAATTGATTTTTGGGGAGAGGTTTATACCATTGTAGGGGTAGTTGAGAATTATCACCAGCAATCACTTCATGACGCATATGATGCACTTATTTTCCGCTGTATCCCTGATGTCAGGGGAAATGTGTCTGTAAAATTAAATACTTCTAATCTGCCGCAAACCATAGCAACGTTAAAAAGCAACTGGAAGGTATTTTTCCCGCAGGACCAGTTTGATTACTTTTTCCTGGATCAGCATTTTAATGAACAATACCATGCCGATAAGCAATTTGGACAGGTGTTTGCGGCATTTACAGGCATAGGTATTTTGGTAGCTTGTCTCGGTTTATTTGGCCTGGTATCTTACACCATTGTGCAGCGTACTAAAGAGATTGGAATACGTAAAGTATTGGGCGCATCAGTCAACAGCATCTTGCAGTTACTTTATCGCGAATTTGCCATGTTGATTGTGATCGCGTTTTTTGTTTCCACACCATTGGCCTGGTACGCTATCAATAGGTGGCTTCAAACCTACGCTTTCAGGATCGACGTTAGTGTGTTCTTCTTCATTTTCCCATTTTTAGTCGTGACCATCATCGCCTTTGCATCTATATCTTATCTGAGTGTTAAAGCAGCATTGATGAACCCGGTTAAGAGTTTGAAAACCGAATAAACTCAATAATTTAACAATAAGAAAGCCCGCATGGAAAACCAGCGGGCCTTGTTGTTTTATATGGAAATACGATTATAGCTTACCGACTTCCTGAACAAGGTCGATCAGTTTGTTTGAGTAACCCCATTCGTTATCGTACCATGATACCACTTTCACGAAGTTATCGTTTAGTGCGATACCTGCTTTAGCATCAAAAATTGATGTACGTGCGTCACCTTTAAAATCTTCCGACACCACTTCATCTTCAGTATAACCCAAAATGCCTTTCATTGAGCCTTCTGAAGCATCTTTCATTGCTTTTTTGATATCTTCATAAGTAGCAGGAGTTTTAAGGCGTACTGTTAAGTCAACTACTGATACGTCAGGAACAGGAACACGGAAAGACATACCGGTTAATTTACCTTTCAACGCAGGGATAACCAACGCAACTGCTTTAGCAGCACCTGTTGATGAAGGGATAATATTTTGATATGCACCGCGGCCGCCTCTCCAGTCTTTGTGTGAAGGGCCGTCTACTGTTTTCTGAGTAGCAGTTACAGCGTGAATAGTACTCATCAAACCTTCTTCAATACCAAACTTATCATTCAATACTTTGGCAATAGGAGCCAAACAGTTGGTAGTACAAGAGGCATTCGAAACGATAGTTTGACTGGCTTTCAGTTCTTTGTTATTAACACCCATTACGAAAGTAGGGGTATCATCTTTTGCAGGGGCGCTCATTACTACTTTTTTTGCACCTGCATCGATATGTTTTTGAGCGGTTTCCTGTGTTAAGAACAAACCGGTTGATTCAATAATGATTTCTGCGCCAACTTCATTCCATTTTAAGTTAGCGGGGTCTTTTTCAGCGGTTACGCGAATAGTTTTACCGTTTACAACCAAATGGCCGCCTTCAACAGCAACAGTGCCTTTGAATTGTCCGTGAGTAGAGTCGTATTTAAGCATGTAAGCCATATAATCAGGCTCAACAAGGTCGTTAATACCGACTACTTCTACATCGGGTCTTTCAATTGCGGCTCTGAAAGCCAGGCGTCCGATACGGCCGAAACCGTTAATTCCTATTTTCATGATTTTTTTAATTTTTATTGGAATAATACGTTAATAAATTATTTATAGGTTCTTTAATGATACTTGTTATTGTAAGATTTGATTGAGCTGTTGCCTCATACAGGTAATCCTGAAAATTTGCAGCTACGGAACCTGCAAAATGTAACTGTGCCTCCGGGTGCTGCCCGTGTAAAGGTAGTAAATAAGTATTAATTAGCTTATTGAAGCCGTTCAATATGACGCCCTTGAGATAATTGTCTGACATATTTTCAAGGTAAAAGTCTGTAAATGAACTCAGAAATACGGCCGGTTGTTTTTGGCGATACACTTTCTCCAACAACGTCCTGCGATCCAGATCATAACGCTGCTCAAACTTTTTGCGGATGTTTGCAGGTAACGTTTCGTTCATAAATGCCCTTAACAATTGCCTTCCAAGCCAGTTTCCTGAGCCTTCATCAGCGAGAATATAACCAAGGCCATAGTTATTCGGCTTAACTTTCCGGCCATCGTACCATGCTGCATTCGATCCGCTGCCACAAATACATACTATACCCGGTTTGTTTTTACAGCAGGCTATGGCTGCGGCATCGATATCATGATCAACGGTTACCCTGGCAAATTTGAAGAATGTGGATAGTGCGTTGTGTACAGTGGCCTTAAGTTCACTTGAAAATGATCCCGCGCCAAAAAAATAAAGGCGTTTTATTTCTTCGGCATGATGGATCAGGTTAATGTTCTTATTAAGCAGTTGGATGATCTGTTTCTCATCATTAAAATAGGGGTTGATACCGGCGGTTTTGAAGGAAGCTATTGTTCTCCCCCTGTCGGCCAGGCGCCATTCGGCATAGTTAGACCCGCTATATACAACTGCAATCATTTATTTTAGATAGATAGTATGTCGGCCATCTCCATCAAGTCTTCTTCCAGTTTAAATTCGTGCTGTGTCAATGCCTCTTCCAGGTCTGTTATTTTAACATGATTGGCCTGTAAGCCAACCATTTTCTGCGATTCGCCATTTAATAAAGCCTTTACTGCTGCATATCCTAAACGGCTGCCTAAAACCCTGTCGAATGCAGATGGGCTGCCACCACGCTGCAAGTGGCCCAATATGGTAACCTTTATATCGTAGAATTTGATTTCCTGCTGCACACGGCGGGCTATATCATATACGCCACCGTTTTTGTCGCCTTCGGCCACTATAACAATACTGGATGATTTTTTATTGTTTTGTCCGTCTTTCAGGTTGGCGATCAGATCATCTATGGCTGTGGCTTTTTCGGGCAATAAAATAGCTTCTGCACCGCAACAAACGCCGGCACGCAAGGCAATTGCACCACTGTCACGGCCCATTACTTCTATAAAAAACAAGCGGTCATGAGCATCAGCCGTATCACGTATTTTATCGATAGCTTCAACAACCGTATTGGTTGCAGTATCGAAACCCAAAGTATAAGTTGAACCGTAAAGATCGTTATCAATTGTACCGGGTACGCCCATCACTTGTATGTCGGGGTATTT
>DATHLW010000316.1:0-2636 GCA_035487675.1 Mucilaginibacter sp.
TTTGTATTCTGACTTTTCCGCTAAAAGCAGCGCCTTTTCGGCTATTGCCCGGGCAGAATCAGGTGCTCCAAGATAAAGGCTGAAAGAAACATCATTGAGATAATCTACCGTTTTTTGAACAGCATAAGTAGTGTCCTTGGATGAAGACGAAGTCACATTATTGTCAGCAAAAGCTTCCTTTTGTATCAGCAGTGTTAGTATCAAACCAATAAAAATCTTCATTTAACTTAATACGGTAAAAACAGCCTAAAGTTCGCAAAACGACCCTTTCAAATATAGGTTTTAGGATGATATTATACAACGTTCATCTGCAAGCATTTCTCTGCATTGTTCCTCGTTTTCAGGCACTTTGATATGATGCGATTCCTGTTTGTAGTTTTGTTTTAACTGTTTACGGCGCTTTGCCTCAACAAACCTTCTCAGCTGCTCCTTGTTCTCCAATATTAAACCCGGTACCAGCACAGGAAGGTTCTGTTCGTCCTTAGCTACCATGGTAAAATAACTGGTATTGGTGTGATAGACCTTATTCGTTTTGATATTTTCGGATATCACCCTGATGCCTATCACCAACGAAGTTTTGCCCACATAATTTACAGATGCCATAAGTGATACCAGGTCACCAACCTCAACAGGCTGCAGAAAATCCACCGTGTCGATAGAGGCCGTCACACAATAATTACCGGCATGTTTGGCAGCGCATACATAGGCCACCTTATCCATCAGGGATAATAGAATTCCACCGTGTATCTTTCCGCCAAAATTGGAGTATGATGGTATCATCAATTCAGTAATGGTGGTTTCAGAAAAACTTACAGGTTTGTAGTTTAAGCTATCATCAATGGCTGGCATATCTCAGTTTTGGGTTTACAAGTTTAATCAATTTTGAATTTTATTCTACATACTTTATCTTGCCCGAAACCTGTATGTATTTGAAAAAGATCCTGCCATTCATATTCAGTCTTCTATATTTCACTAACTGCTTTGCGCAGGAAATCATTGAAAAAAAGAACAAATTGAATGATAATGTTACCGAAAAATTCCAGGTATTGAAAGATAATGAATCGATTAGAAACGGTTCGTACCAGGCTATTTACAGACGAAGGGTTCCGATAGCGCAGGGAAATTATACCAATGGTAAAAAGACCGGCATGTGGCGGTTTTATGACCCCAAAGGCAAACTGATGCAGGTATATGACTATGACAATCATATGCTGAAATATGAGGCTAAGGAATATGCTGCGTCGTCCAGTTTCTTTTATACCATTGATAAAGAGGTAGCGGACACAGATAAAATTACCAAGCCTTTAAAAATCGGCGGGCGATATTATGGATACCTGCCTTATCTTGGCTTGTACCAGCCTCCTTTTAACCCATATGAATATGGCACTAATGGTTGTGTAGCAATTGTAGAACTATTGATAAGCCCTTTAGGAAGACTGGCTGAATACAAAGTCCGAACCGCCTGTAGTTTACTGGAATATGATCAAACTATAACAATGAATGTGAACCTGTTTAAAGAAGAAGATAAACAGTTTATACCGGCGACCTTCAATGGTGAGCCGGTTGTATCACGTATTCTGATAAGGTGCCATCTTAACCAGGACGGAGCACTTGATTTTTTTTAAGTTTACACAAGGCATAATATAGTCCAATGAACGAAACTTTACCAAGGAAATCATTTAACGATAAAAGAAAGATTTATAGAGCCTTAAATTACCTTTTCGCAATAGTTTGGATAGTGAATGGCCTTTTATGCAAAGTACTCAATCTTGTTCCAAGGCATGAACTAATTGTATCAAGAATATTGGGCGGTGAACATGCATTTTTTTTAACAAAGGCAATTGGTATTTCTGAAACGCTTATGGCTATTTGGATCATAAGCAACACTAAATCCCGTTTTAACGTAGCAATACAAATTGTAATAATCGCAACAATGAATGTGATCGAATTTGTGTTTGCTCCTGATTTGCTACTTTGGGGAAGATCAAATCTTATGTTTGCTACAATGTTTATTCTTCTGATTTATTACAATGAATTCATATTAAACAAACAATTAACTAAATAGTCTCTATGCTTTCATTTCTAAAGAATCATCCTTTTGCAGTAGAGGCTTTTTTTGAGAATTCCTATGTTCTAACTTTTGCAGTTCCGAAAGAACGCCTTGAAAATTTCATCCCTGAATGTTTGGAATTGGATACTTTTGATAATGAGTTTGCCTTCATCGCAATTGCAATGGTGCAAACTAAGGGGCTAAAACCTAAAGCATTCCCGAAATTTATGGGGAATGATTTTTTCCTTATAGGGTACAGGATTTTTGTTAAGTACACAAATAATGCGGGCAAGAGATTAAGAGGGCTTTATATTCTCAAATCTGAAACAGACAAAAGGAAGATGGAAATGTTAGGTAACATATTTACTCATTATAATTACACAACAACTGATATTGTACAAATCAAGCATCAAAATCAAATCGGGATAAAATCGGTTAAATCGGACTTCAAAATAATTCTTGAAACAGAAAACGAAAATGTGCCGCTTCCTCAAAATTCTCCTTTTAAAGAATGGAAGGAGGCGAGGAAATTTGCAGGTCCTTTGCCATTTACTTTTACATATCATCCAGTCACAAAAAAAGTATT
>DATHLW010000317.1:0-6067 GCA_035487675.1 Mucilaginibacter sp.
AATATTATGAGACACGTGTACCCAACGAAGGTACACCCGCAATGACGCAGGGGATATTTACATTGCTATATTCAAGGATTGGGAATGGGGACAAAGCCTATCATTTCTTTAAAGATGCTTACGAACCAAATTTAAATCCACCATTCCGGGTGATTGCTGAGACAAAGGGCGGTATTAATCCATATTTTGCCACAGGAGCAGGCGGAATTGTACAGAGCTTGCTAATGGGATTTGGAGGGTTGGATATTACGCCGCTAGGCATTGTGCAGGTAAAGAGCACTTTGCCGTCAAAATGGAAATCGGTAACTATAACAGGTGTAGGTATTGATAAAAAGACATATACAATTAAGTGACCAATTTTAACTATTATATTATGAGACGTTTTTTGTTTTTTGTGCTGGTAACCGCAGCGTTTTTTACATCATGTAAAAAGCCAGATTATGAAAAAATACTGCATGATCCGGGGCTGTACAGCCGCACTGTGCATGAGTTGAATGGGGTAGTGATGGGTAATAATTTCACGCCTGTGGTGGCTTCGCGTAATTACGCGTATGCCTCGATTGCAGGTTATGAGGTGATTTCCGCCGGACATCCGGATCAGTACAAATCGCTTGTCGGGCAACTGCATGGCCTTACTCAAGTGGCTAAACCAACTCCCGGCGAAAAGATAGATTATGAATATGCATCACTACTCGCCTTTTGCAAGGTAGGTGAGGCCGTAACATTTCCTGAAGGGAGCTTAAAGGACTATACCGATAGCTTGCACCAGATAGCGGTAACCCATGGCATGCCTGGGGAAATGATTACCAATTCAGAGAAATATGCAAAAGCTGTTGCTTTGTCTATCATGGCCTGGAGTAAAAAGGATAATTACCTTAAAACCAGGAGCGCACCAAAGTTTGCTGTTAATGATTCGGCCGGAAGATGGGTTCCAACCCCTCCTGCTTATTCAGAAGCCGTTGAACCACATTGGAGCGAGATAAGAACAATGGTGATGCATAATGCGAGAGAATATAGCGTACCACCGCCACCTGCTTTTAACGTGACTGACAAGAACAGTAAATACTATAAGGAAGTAATTTATATTAAGAATACAGGCGATAGTTTGAATGTTGAGCAGACCCACATTGCGGATTTTTGGGACGACAATCCAGGAAAACTGAATGTGTCCGGCCACGTCATGTTTGTTACCAAAAAGTTTTCTCCGCCAGGACATTGGCTGAGCATAGTTGGTATTGGCGCTAAAAAGGTAAATGCTGATTTTAACACTACGGTATGTGCATATGCTAAAACATCTATCGCACTATTTGACGCGTTTATTGAATCATGGACAGCTAAATACATTTATAAAACTGCGCGGCCCGAGACTATTATCAATAAGTATTTTGATAAGAATTGGAGACCGCATCTCCAAACCCCTCCGTTCCCGGAGTATACTTGCGGGCATTGTACCATATCGGCAGCTGCTGCGGAGGCTCTTACCAGTGTATTAGGTGATAAGGTTGCCTATACAGATACCTCAGAGCTTGAATTTGGTATCAAAAACCGTTCATTTAAATCATTCAGAGATGCGGCAGCCGAAAATGTTTGGGCAAGGTTTTACGGAGGCATACACTTTCACAATTCATGTATAGTATCTAATCATTTTGGTACTGTAGTTGGCGATTCAGTTGTGCAGAAACTTATAATGAAAAAGTAGAAATATTATTCAAAATCAATAGATTTAATTAGGGGTAGCCGAATAAAATGGCTACCTTTTTTTATTTTGGCAAAACCAATTTAGCACCTGATATTATGCGTCATATTTTCCTTCTTATACTCGCCTTATTTTTGATCAGTGGTTGTAATAATAGCCAGACACATCCTGGTAATGTATCTCAATCTGAAGCAAAAACAGATTCATCTTCTGATTGGGCATTACTCCCTTTTAAAAAACTGGATAGTGTCAACCCGATATTAAAGCCAGGTACGGGAAGTTTTACCGATCCGATATTGAAGACAAAAGTTTTATGGGAGGAAAAGGATGTATTTAACCCGGCAATTGTGCAGCGCGACGGGAAAATTTACATGCTTTATCGTGCGCAGGATAAAACTGGCAAGCCCGCCGGTACGTCGCGTATTGGTTTAGCGGTAAGCACTGATGCCATACATTTTACAAGGATGCCAGAACCGGTATTTTATCCCGGCAACGACGTTTATAAAAAGCTGGAGTGGGAGGGTGGTTGTGAAGACCCGCGTGTAGTAGAAGATAGCCTTGGAACCTATTACATGACCTATACAGCCTTTGATGGGCAAACAGCACGGTTGCTTATAACAACGTCAAAAGATCTGCTGCATTGGAAAAAATATGGTAGTGTGTTTGCGAAGGCTTATGGTAGTAAATATGCTGATAAATGGAGTAAGTCTGGGTCAATTGTTTCTGTTTATAAGAACGGTACGCCTGTAGCCGTTAAGATCAACGGTAAATATTGGATGTATTGGGGCGACACGCAAATATGGAGCGCTACCTCAGATAATCTGATCGACTGGACTCCGGTTAAAATGGAACCCGGAGTGCACCCGCCTGTAAAATTAAGATCGCAGGCATTGACCATGCCAGAGTTGAAAGTAGTGTTGCCAACACGTGAAGGAAAGTTCGACAGTGACCTGGTTGAATCCGGGCCGCCGGCTATGCTAACAGATAAAGGAATAAGGCTTATCTATAACAGCCGTAATATGCAGGCTTATGGGGACAAGTCATTGCCTGATGGCACTTATGCAGCCGGGCAGGTATTGTTTGACAAGAATGACCCAACAAAGATCCTTAAGCGAATGAATAGCTATTTCATGAAACCCGAAAAGCCTTATGAAATTACAGGGCAGGTAAACCAGGTTTGTTTTCTGGAAGGATTAACAGAATTTAAGAATGTGTGGTATCTGTATTACGGCACGGGCGATTCGAAAATAGCCGTGGCTGCAAGTCGTTAATATTTTTCTAAGCGATATCGGGAACTAAAAAGCTCATAGACGGATCGTATAAGCTATTGTCAGCCTTAATAAGATCGATTGCGTTATTGACCGTTCTTTTTTGCTCAATTAATACATTCAACTGCTCTATTGTTGGAATATGATGGTATAAATAAGTATTGTATTTTTTTACTGCGTTTAATTCACTTTTCAGTATAGTATCCATTATGCGCTGATCGCCTTTTGAATGAATTATTCCTTTTACCAGCTTGGCGTACAAAGGCTTTACCTCGCTTAAAACGTTGTGATGGCTTTTGTTTTTATTGCTGAAATTCTTATTTAATACAAGCACAAATTCAGATCGTTCTATTGCCAGCTTGTTAGCGATTTCTTTTAATTCAGGCGAATCAGATTCATCGGCCATCTTTTTGTAATTTTCAATACAGGTTGATAAAGAAGCGATCAGCTCATTTAAATATTTTGGATGGTCAGAACGTTTATTCTTAAGCCCAACCAGATTATCATCGTTTATTTTTATCACAAATTCCATATTCACAATTTGTAATTAATGAACTAATATTTTACATTACTAACGCAATATAAGTTTTTAAATTTTAACCAAAAATAAAAAGACCACTCTCGAAAAGAAAGTGGCCTCTTATTGAGTTAATAATTTGGTTATTTTGAAGTGTTACGCGGGTCTGGTTTTGATTTTAACTGATATTCCTGTGGCGGGGTTCCTCCCAAAAGATTTTTTATAAAATAATCCCAGCGGCGGCGCATCATATAAGGCGAAAAACCACCATACCCGTGTGCTGCGTTAGGAAAAACTACAAGATCATAATCTTTGTTGGCTTTTTCCAAAGCTTCGACAACTAACAAAGTGTTTTGCGGCGGAACGTTATCATCCATTAAACCATGCGCCAACATTAACTTACCTTTCAGATTTTTAGCGTAATTCTCATTTGCCTGCGCATCATAATTCGAATTGCTTGCCAAACCGTCATAGCGTTCGCCCCAATCGTCCTCATAGTTACGGTTGTCATGGTTGCCTGATTCAGAGATACCCACCTTAAAGAAATCAGGATAGCGAAACATGGCGGTTGCAGTAGCAAAACCACCGCCCGAATGCCCCCAAATCCCTACACGGGTAGTGTCCATATAAGTATATTTTTCGGCCAATTGCTTAATACCTGTTATTTGATCGGGAAGGGTATTTTCAGCCATATTGCCGTAGCTCATATCATGGAAGCTTTTTGAACGTATAGGGTTGCTTGTCCCTTCGAGCATTACGACTACAAATCCCAACTCCGCAAGAGCCTGGTTATCTCCCCTGGATGCCGCGAATGACCAGTTGCCAACGCTGCCACCCTGCGGGCCAGGATAGATATAATCTATAACAGGGTATTTTTTGTTAGGATCGACCTGGGTTGGGGTAAATACTAATCCATAGATATCAGTCTTGCCGTCATGGGCTTTAAGTTTGACAGGGGTAGGGGCATGCCAGCCGGTCGCTTCCAGACGCGATATATCTGTCTTCTCTAAATTGGTGATTAACTTGCCGTTAAGATCTCTCAAAACAGTCATACCCGGCTCATCCGGTTTGGAATAGGTGTCAATAAAATATTTTTCTGATGGGGACAAGACAATGTCGTGGTTACCAGTTTCTGGTGTAAGTACAGAGAAATGTTTACCATCAAACCCTATTTTGCACAACTGGCTGAAATAAGGGTTTTCAGCTTCCAGGCCACCTGCAATAAAATACAGGACACGGTTCTTCTCGTCTACTTTAAGCAATTGCGTAACCACCCAGTCGCCTTTGGTAATTTGATTTTTTACTTTACCTGTAGTAGCATTATATAGGTATAAATGCCCCCAATTATCGCGCTCAGAGAACCAGATGATCTCATTTGTTTTTTGCAAATAGTGCCAGTTAATTGTGCCCCAGCCAGACTCATATTGTGTTGGCACAGACTCTTCAAATACTTCGCGTACTTTTCCGGTTGCAGCATCTGCAATACGCACTTTCTCAGTTTTATGATCGCGCGAAGTGGATACGAATGCTAACTGGCTTGCGTCCGGGCTCCAGTCTACATCGTCAAAAGTACCGCTGCTGGCAATATCATCACTTAATGTAGCCCTGTGCGGATCAGGATCAATCTGGAGTTTAATCAACTTAGGTTCATCAACATTAATGATCACCCGGTGGATCATAGCAACCTCTTTATCACCCGGCAAAGGATATTTCCATGCTCGTAGTTTTGGTTTGCCCACATTGGTGCTAACCAAATACATATCGCTAACATTGCGCTGGTCCTGTTTAAAAGTTGCTATCTTTTTTGAATCGGGCGACCAGCGTACTATTGGGCCATCACCGCTTTTCCAGCCTGCATTATCTGTAGCATAGCCAAAATCTTTTATCCCGTCTGTGGTCAACTGGGTTTCTTTGTTAGTTTTTGTATCGCGAACCCAAAGGTTGTAATCTTTTATATAGGCTGCTTTGGTTCCATCAGGTGATGCTACCTCAAGGCCAGCCCCGCCGCGATTTCTTCTTCCTCCCCGGCCTCTTCCACCGCTAATTATTTTTGAGTTATCTGGTTTACATTCATAGGTCTGCAAATCGCAGCTCCATTGTTTGCCATCAACCTCAAACATTACCGCTTTGCTATCGGCAGAAAAACCGATGGTTGTAAACGGAAGCTTATCGGCATCATATTGTTTGCCCGTGGCTTTTGAAAGGGAGGAGGCCAGCTTTTGCTGATCAAACGCTGCTGATCTGGTTCCTTTTGCAGCATTAACCAAAATAAATTCACTGCTTTTAGCTGTTAATGTGCGGTACCAGAATTTATCGCCTGGCAGCCATTCAGCGCGCACACCGTCATGATCGATCAACGGTGCGGTGTTATAATTTAAGAAGCTTTCGGCGTGCTCGTAATCTTTTGCGGTTAACTGAGGGCCTTGCTGGGCACTTACAGTTACCGCCAATGCCAAAAATGGCATTGCGAGGAGTAATTTGTTCATTTTAATCAGTTAAGAATTAATCGGATGCAAATTAATATTTTTTACTATTACCTGCTTTACATGTAATATGATTGTGGCAATCTTATGCTTCTGCCGCGTT
>DATHLW010000318.1:0-4480 GCA_035487675.1 Mucilaginibacter sp.
ACGATTTGAGCGGATGATCAACAGAAACTTTCCTGTTGATAAGAAATATCAGATGTTAAAGCACGGCAACCGGGGTGTGAAAGACTATTCAGAAAGTTACGCCAAAGCCTATCATACAGCATTAAAAGGTATGGTAGCCCGAAGAATGCGCTCGGCTATATTGGAAGTAGGCAGCTTTTGGTACTCTGCCTGGGTGGACGCAGGGCAGCCTGATTTGAATAAACTGATAGAAAAGCCTTTATCTACAGAGGAAAAGAAAAAGATACAGCGGGAGTTGGCTTTGTATAAGGAAAGAAAAATCAACAACTAATTACACTGCTTTCTTAGCTGACTTACTTCGTATTCCGGCAATGATCGGAGGCAGAATAGATACCAGGATAATTGCTACTCCTACCAGCGAAAAATGTGCTTTAAAGAATGGTACATTCCCCAGCATATACCCCGCAAAAAGGAATAATATGATCCATGAGGCACCGCCAATAATATTATAAATACTATACCTTATAAATGACATGCGGCCAACTCCGGCTACGAATGGGGCAATGGTGCGGATGATGGGCATAAAGCGACTGAATATAACTGCCTTGCCGCCATGTTTATCAAAGAAGGCTTTGGTTTGAAGGTAGTAATCGAGTTTGAGTATCTTATTATTTTCTTTAAACACCTTCGGGCCCAGATAATTACCCAACATATAATTGATTGTATTTCCCGTAAAGGCTGCGATGATTAGGATCAAAGCAAGCAGGTAAATATTCAAACCTGTATTACCCCCTGCTATTAACGCCCCTGCCGCAAATAACAACGAATCGCCGGGAAGGAACGGTGTAACCACAAAACCTGTCTCAGCAAAAATGATGACGAATAATATCAGATAGGTTAAAGCATGATACTGGCTAATAATATCGGCTAGGTGCTTATCAATGTGCAGGATAAAGTCTATGAGGTGTTTTATTACTTCCAAGTTTTCAAAGTTTTGCCAAAAATATAAATAAAAGCCGGATTACTTATTGGTAATAAAACCTGAACCAAATGCAAGACTATCGGTTCGGTTCGCTACACCGTAAGAGTAAAGTGTGTATATTCTGCCATCCTGAATGGTAACATGAGGTACATCCCTCAAAACCACTGTTGAACCGGTGGCGTATAGTTTAAAATCATAGGTGCCAGCCGGTAGTTCAATAAATTTTGATATCGTTTTGAATGGCACAGCCGAAAAAGCCAAAGAGTCGTTAGCCGTAACATCAAGCCCACCTGTGCTTCGCGGAGAAGCATTTATAAAACGTATTTTACCGCGGCCCAGTTTAGGCGTTGAGGAAGTATCAGCAGTAAAAATATAATACAAGCTATCCGTTTTATTTACCCCCATAATCATCAGCGTATACCTCAAATTGGGTTTCAGTACGGAATCCAAACTGAGGATATTGGCACTTGGCGCTACGGTGCCAGGTGTTAGTGATGTACCCGGCCGAATCTGGAATGGTATAGTGATAGATGGAAGATAAAAATAGCCGGATGCATTTGGATAAAAATAAGAAAAGGAATTGACCTTAAGATAGTTAACATAAAGATCAACCGATCCGATACCAGAGTTCAGGTTCACGATCTGGTATTGTATATTTAATACCGAGGCATTTTTGTTGCTGCTTTTCCCGCATGATGAAACAAAAGGCATGACCAAAAAGATCGAAACAAACAACGAAAGAAAAACTGAAAGACCTTTATTACTCTTATTATACATTTTAGTTTTGTCTTATCCCTATACTAAATCCTGTACTCCCCGGCTTACCCAGTGTGTAAATTGTGTAAGAACTGTTTGCCGAAAAATTTACACTGTCTATCAGCAATGGAGTTGCTGATCCATTATTAAATATCTTGAGCGGTATTAACCCGCTTGCACTTGCACCATTAACCGTACTTAACAAAGTAAAATCCCCTAGTTTCTTAAAAAGTATATTGCTAAACCGGGTTGTATCTGCATAAGACATATCCAATCCACCGGCGCCAGATGAAGAATTTACAAATCTAACAAGGCATGTTTTGCTTACGGTGTCGGCCTGAAAATTGTCAACAGTCACAAATGCATCATTCGCAGTTTCATCGGTAACAAATAATGTATGGTTGATATTCGCATCCGCCGGCACTGTTATACTAAATAATGTCTGAATAGTATTGTTCACTATATTGAATGGCTTTTTTATCTGATACGATTGCTGGCCTTTAGGCACATGGTAATATCCGGTTGAATAGCCCGGCAGAATAGTGGAGGTAGAGTTAAGCCTGCTACCGTTCAGATAAACATTAAACGTATCAACTGAGGCATTGATCACATTCAACCCAACCTGCGGCACTACTGTTGGCGCGTCGTTATATGTTTTTTTACAGGCCGAAAATCCTATGATAAAAGCAATTGCCAACAACGCTGATAACCTTATTTTCATTTGCTATAATAACTGCTTATACTCAGTTTTGTTATTGTGTTGAACAAAAAAGTCCGGCTTATGCACCGGACTCTGGATTTGGATTTATAATTTAAGTTTACAACTTAAGCATAACTATTAAGCATTACCGGCATCACCAGCATCAGCACATCTTCGTTCTCGTCGCCGTTTTGCGGTAATAATAAGCCAGCGCGGTTCGGTGTCGACATCTCCAGCATCACCTCTTCACAGCTTAGATTTTTTAACATTTCTATCAAAAACTTCGCGTTAAAACCGATCTCGATATCCTCACCATCATACTGGCAGGTTAAACGCTCATGGGCCTCGTTAGCAAAATCAATATCTTCTGATGAGATATTCAACTCGCTGCCGCTGATCTTCAACCTTACCTGGTGGGTGGTTTTATTAGCATAAATGGCCACACGGTTAAGTGAACCTAAAAATGCTTGCCTGTCTATAGTCAGTTTATTCGGATTATTCTTCGGGATAACAGCCTCATAATCAGGATAACGTTCGTCTATCAAACGGCACACCAGGTTGATATTGCTAAACTTAAAGAACGCGCTGGTACTATTGTACTCAACCGACACATTTATATCCTCTGAGGGAAGAGCCGATTTGAGCAAATTTAAAGCTTTTTTTGGTAATATAAAAGAGGCTGTGCTTGCAGCTTTTGCGTCAGTACGGCGATAGCGTACCAGTTTGTGCGCATCAGTAGATACAAAGGTTAAAGACGAAGTAGATAACTGGCAGTAAACGCCTGTCATAGCCGGGCGCAGTTCGTCGTTACTTACTGCAAAAATGGTTTTATTTATGGCCTCAGCCAATACTGAAGCGGGCAGGTTTACAGATGATGCATTTTCAACAACCGGTATCTTCGGGAAGTCTTCGCCGTTCTCGCCGCTCAGTTTGTATTTACCATCCCCTGCATTTATTTCGATAGCAAAAGTAGTATCATCAATATTGAATGCAATGGGCTGCTCCGGCAATGATTTTAAGGTATCAAGTAAAATGCGCGATGGTATAGCTATGCGCCCGTTTTCTTTTGCTTCAACCGTTAAGGAAGTGGTCATGCTGGTTTGCAGGTCCGTCGCCGAAATGGTTAAGTTCCCGTCCTTTATCTCGAATAAAAAGTTTTCCAGAATAGGTAAAACTGTACTATTGCTTAAAGCGCCGCTTACAGATTGTAATTGCTTAAGTAATGTGGACGTTGAAACTATAAATCTCATATATCTAAATCGTGTTTATCAACCAAAAGTATAAATTTTAATGTGCATACTTCCGCCTGCGGATATAATGTTGAAAAATAGCAAATATTAACACAAAAGACAAAGGAATAACATTATTTATCACCTGCCAGTACAGTTTTTCACCCCGTATCCTGGCCCTGTCAAGCAGGCGTATTTTTATTTCTTTGGTACGCAATCCGATCAGTCCCGAATCGTCGGTCATATAATCGGCAATGTTCAATAAAAGGTTCTTGTTGCCAAAGCTTTGCTGGGTATAATGATCGTATCCCAGGGGGAAGGGTGAGCCATCTGTACCTACTTGATTTTTGAATATGTCCCCGTCGCTGATCACGATCATTTTAGTAGGTCTACTTTCGGGCAGCGACTCGATTTTCTCGGTCAGTCCTTCCGGCATCGGCCTGTTCAAAAAGTCAGACTTAAATTTACCTTCGAGCAATACAGCCACGGGTTTAGGGACGCTTTGAAAATCTTTTGGCTGGGGTTCCTGCTCCAGCATTTGCAGCGAGAGCATGTACGGGGTGCTGAATTTTCTGTTATACGGCGAAGAAGCCAGCAATATGGTTTTGTTCACCCATTTTACGCCAATAGTATCTATCGTGCTGATAAACTCAGTTCGGATAGCATCCAAATTTTTTACTATGGGATGTTTTGACAGCGGCATTATCAAAGGATAGAATAGCCAGGGCACATTTTGTATTTGCGCCTGCCCGCCCACGTTGCCAGTTGCTACCGGTATCTGCGAACAGCTGATATCTGCTATCAGGTCGTAATTGAGGCGAATGCCATAGACAA
>DATHLW010000319.1:0-2893 GCA_035487675.1 Mucilaginibacter sp.
AGTTGTAATGGAATAGTATCAATGGTTATAGTAGAGTGAAAAAATCCGGTTAAATAAATCCTACCATATTTGTCTGTAGTAACGCAATAGCCTTCTTCAGAGTCGTTACCGAAACTTTTAACCCAAGCGATGCTACCAAATGGATTGTATTTAACAAGAAAAACATCTACATTGCCTGCAAGAAAAAGTGTATCGGTACCAAAGAGCATAGGCCAGGAAGAAAAGTAGCCGGTTACATAAATATTCCCTAATGCGTCTGTGATAACATGATATGCAATGTCATCATTGGTGCCTCCCGCTTTATTAGCCCACAAAATATTACCTGATGAATCATATTTGACAACAAAAATATTAGCACCGCTGCCATTGACATGATTAAGGACATAAGGTCCAAAAGTAATTATATGAGAATAAAAAGAGCCGGTTAAAATTACATTCCCTAACACATCAGTAGCTACACTGTAACCGCGATCTTGACCAGTACCTACTGCATTTTTAGCCCATAACAAATTACCTGATGAATCATATTTAGCAACAAAAATGTTCGTACCACTTCCTGTGTTAATTAGTGTGTCCCAATCAAGAACGAACAATGAAGAGCCATAATTGCCTGTCAAATATATGTTTCCCCATGGGTCGGTAGTAACTCCATAACAGTCGTCCATCCCTGAACCTCCTGCGCTCTTAGCCCATAAAACGTTTCCTGAAGGATCATATTTTACAAGGAATATAGCGTCATTGATACCTGAACTTATTAATGTAAAAGAATCAAAAGAAACAGTGTCATTAAAATATCCTACCAAATAACAATTACCGGAAGAATCTGTACAAATTCCGCCAGTCCAGCAATTTAAAATATTCGCGCTTATATCACCCTTAGCCCATTTTATATTTCCGTATGTATCATATTTAGTTAGATAAACTCCTTCCTGAGCTCCAGTCAAAACATGAGAACCGAAGATAATAGTGTCTCTATACTGTCCTGCAACAAAAATATTTTCAGATTGATCAGTGGCAATGCTAACTGCTTCTCCCCATCCAGTAATGCCGCTTTGGGCACTCCTCGCCCAAACCCAATCAGGTGTTTGAGAGTTGGCTTGAATAAGATTAAAGAAAATAAACAGAATGGTAAGCGTGGATAGTTTTTTCATAATTTTTATTTTTGCCATAGATTCACTGATTAAAAAAGAAAAAATCTGTGAATCTGTGGCTTATTTATTTTTTTTGCGTAAGTCATTATTTTATCATAACCCATAATAAAACCTCATCCCGATGGCGTTTTGCAATTTGGCCGCTGGGGCAGCGCCGATGCCGATATATTCGTAGGACGGGGTGTAAAGCAGTTGGATGATGTATTTCGTAGTGCACAGGTTGCCGCCGATGCCTGCAAAGGCGCCGTAGCCGGTAGAGTTGTACTGAGTGGGCAGGTAGTTGTTTTGATAGCCGCCGTTGTAAGTAAAAGGAGTGAGGTCAATCTTGAGGGAGCCGATGTTGGCGTAGTTGTTAACAAATTTTGTGCTGTTGAACAGCAGCCCTCCTTCAAGTAAAAAATTAAACATCTCGTCGGGGTCGCCGAGCACGCGGCTGTAGCCCAGTTGCAGGTTGAACCGCTGCTCCTGGCCGGTAATGCCAAAGTAAAGAACGGAGTCGCCCAAAGAGGGGTTCACTAAGTTATTGTGCAAGGTCATCGTAAACGTTCCTGTAACGTTCACCTTGGCAAAATTGGCGTTTAGAATAAGCCCCTCGCTGCGGTTAATGCCGTATTGCAGTTGCAGCCCGAATAAAAAAGCCGTGGTGTATTTGAGAGTGATGGGCATGTCAGTCGAATCAAAAGACCATTGGTCGTGGCTTGTGGCGCCAATGGCAGGCCCGATTTGATCGGGGTATGATGTTGCTGCGCCATGAATCTGTGGGCAGTTCACGGAATCAAGGCCCAACAAAGTCATTCGCTGAAGCATTACGCTGTTGAGAAAATTGTTCTTGTTGCCGTTGGCGTCTATTCCATAGCCATCGTAAAGGTCGGCGGAATAGTTGCTTGGGAACAATGCGCCGGCATAAAAGCCGACGTGAAAACCTTTCACTCCGCTTACGTTTACGGAGACGTTTTTGTCTTCGTAGTTGCTGGTTTGAGCAACGCTCCGGTAGCAATCGGAGGCGAGAAGCGCCATAAAAAGCGCAGTAATTTTTAAATAGGTTATTTTCATAGGAATGCAAAGATAAGGCAATTACTAAATGTGATGATGTGCTGATGTGCTGATGAAGGACAGGTATTCAATCAGCACATCGTTTTTAGTGATTTAAGTCATCCCTCACATATAGCTGCTTTTTTTACTTTTGCGCACCATATCCTAATTGAAACTTTGAAAATGAGCTTATTAATTTTCAAATTTTCAAATTAAAACATTTTCAAATTGTTTTTGCAACTGGCCTGGCTCATTCCCGTTTTTCCGCTTCTGGGGTTTCTATGTATCAGTTTTTTTAAGAAATATCTTCCCGGCAAATCGGCGGGTGTTTTAGGTTCGCTCACCGTTCTCGGTTCATTCATCATCTCCTGCGGAATATTCTTTAGCAGTGCGGGCAATGCCTCAACCAACATCCATTATTTCGATTGGATAACGGCAGGTAATTTCTCCGGCTCTTTCTCCTTTCTTATTGATCCGGTTTCGTGCGTCATGCTGCTTATTATTACAGGGGTTGGCTTTCTTATTCATGTCTATTCCATTGGATATATGTCGCATGATGATGCCTTTGCAAGATTCTTCGCGCACATGAACCTGTTTATCTTTTTTATGCTCATCCTCGTGCTGGGCAATAACTACCTGCTCATGTTTGCAGGATGGGAAGGCGTGGGGTTGTGTTCGTATTTGCTCATCGGTTTTTGGTTTAAGAACGA
>DATHLW010000320.1:0-5892 GCA_035487675.1 Mucilaginibacter sp.
TCATTTTTTCTACATAGGCAAACAATGAAACATTGCCAGGATGTGTGATTAAGAATAGTCCCTGCGGCCCATAGGGTTTCATCATCAGGATGCGCTACGATAAATACTACCACTTTCTTTGATTTTTGCTGATCCATTTTAAAGACTTTCAATTAAGCTGTCAAATCATTAACCTTTATTTCTTGTCATTGTTATTAACTAAAAAACATAAATCCATTGATCGGGAGTTTTGGTTTAAATGTGAAAGCCGGAATATTATCGGAGTTATAGATTGGAGATTTCGGGGGCATTGGCCACTTGATTCCGTTTGTCCGGTTCAGATATTCCGGCAATGATTGACCATCTAAATCCATTGGGGCTCAATTTTATATTAAGGAATTTTGAATTAGGCCAATGATCAAAAGAGCACGGAATCAGGTGGTCAGCCAATGCGGAATCTCCACATTAGGATTGTTTAAATAATGCAGGTTCATTCTTGTCGTCCCCTCATTTGTTCCCTTAAATTAAAAATCCCCATAAATGATTAATTTACAGGGATTTAAAATAATATAATGCGGAGAGGGAGGGATTCGAACCCTCGATACCCTTTTGAGGTATACACACTTTCCAGGCGTGCTCTTTCGACCACTCAGACACCTCTCCGGGAAATGGATTGCAAATGTATAATAATTGCGTTGAATATCGAATACTCAATTCCGAATATCGATGTTGCCCTAAACGACTTAAAAAGGCTGAACAAGCGTTAGATTAAAAGGTAATATCAATTAGCCAGACTACTTCTTAAGAGTAATAAGCAATATGCCATGCGATGGTATTTTACAAGCCATGGTTTTTAAATGAGTACCTAAGTTCTTTTTCTGCCACAGATTTCTTACCAGGTAAGAGCCGTTTTCGCCGATTGAAGAAAACGGAAAGCCGAAGCTTTGTTCTGTATCGGTTGGGTTCAGTAATCCAACGGCAATACGGCCATCATAAAGCTTTTTGGTCCAAACTTCCACCTTATTGCCAAGGGTAAGTTTCAGGTTTGCAGCTTTGCCCAAAGCATCCTGGTCAACGGAAATTACTTCATTATTGGTTATTAGCGATAACGTAAACGGGTCGATATGTTCAAGGTTGGCGCCTATAAAAAGTGGAGCACTTAGCAGGCACCACATTGTCATAACCGTGTGTTGTTCTTCGTGAGTCAAATGGTTGCTGTTCCCTTCGCGGCTTTCGGCCCCAACTGCTCCTATCTGCAAAATATCCGGGTCGTTCCATCGGCCCGGTTGCACATACTCTGATTTATCGGCCAATTTCTTAAATGCTGCATAAACCGATGCCCAATTATCCCGCACATCATCGCCTGTTCGCCATAATTGACCTTCAGTTTTATACCCCCACTTCCATACATCGCCCATCCCATATTGACAAAGCGCAAAAATGATGTCTCTTGGTTGATTCTTTAATGCGTTGCCCATCAATGTATAGGGCTTCATCAATTCTTCAACCGAGTTATCTTTAGCAAATACGCCATAGCTGCACCAATCATATTTTAAATAATCAAATCCCACATGGGCGAAATATTGGGCATCCTGTAGCTCATGGCCATAACTTCCTGAAACGCCCCCACAAGTCAGAGGGCCTGGCGAGCTGTAGATGCCTACCTTAAAGCCGAGATCATGGACTTGTTTTACAGTCTGTTCAATATTTTTAAAATACTGATTAGGTAATAACTTGCCATTCTGATCACGAAGTTTTCCTTTTCTGCCAGGTAGGTTATTCGGTCCTTCGTGGTATTGGTAAACATCATTATTTACTTTGTGACTTAATCGTTCCCATAAAGAATCTTTCTCATCCGGTTGGTTGGTCCATGGGTCATCAATTTCCAATATGCTCCAGCCGTACTGGTCAAGGCCATAATGCTTCATTAATTGGGCAGTTTTTAAAATGTCTGACTCCTTAGCTTTTCTGCCATAACTATACCAACTGCTCCACCCCATAGGTGGTGTTAAGGCTAACTTATCGCCGGCAACAATAGTAAAATGCTTGCTTGCTGTGCCTTTTTTATTTTTCACAACAATTTCAATTTGATAGCGGCCATTCTTTAGGATTTTGCCTGAAATAATTCCTTGGTTTTTATCATAACTCACTCCTTCAGGCAAGTTTTTCACATCAATCTCCACTGGCCTTGAGCCACTAACCGGGATGGTATAGAAGAAATGCTTCCCCGTCCTGACCCCGAAGAGTTCAGGATTATTGATCTGTGGCTTTTGCTGTGCTGAGCAAATAGCATGTGCGAATATCATGCTTAGCATAAGTATGATAGGTTTTACCGGGCGAGATGTTAACATGGGCGGGAATTGGAGTAAAGAATTTTCAATCCAAATCTACTAAAGAGACGGTAATAAATTAGTTCTCTGTGAACTCAGTGATTTTCTCAGTGCTTTGTGGTAAAAATTTACCACGGCGGCCACCAAGAGCTTACACAAAGAGCACAGAGAACTATATAGCCGGCTATTGTTATGCAACAACCCTGCCCATAAACGGATCGCTGTAGCTATGCTGTTTGGTTTCTACGCGTCCGGCGTACCTTTTCTCAAAGATGTGATGGCCTGCTACTTTTACGCTGAAATCATACCAATGATGGCTTTTCTCCAGATTTAATACCAGTGTAGCTTTGCCTGATGCCGGTAATATCCTTTGGTGGTTATTGGTTTTGTAAGCGTGGTCTGTTATTTCAATGGTCTGAGGTTGATTGCTTAGGTTGGCAAGTAACATTACAACATTTCCGGTTAGTATTTTACTGTCGGTCAATCCGCGCTGGTAGTCGAAATCTATCCGAACTGCCGGATCTGCGGAATTGCCTTTAAACTCACGGAAAAAGCCATTTGGCCCGTATACTCTCAAGTGGTAGTTCTTATCTTCAAACTCAGTTATCGGCCAGTGGTCGGTCAAACTATCACCCGCGGTTAATCCATAGGCCCAGGTGCGTACATTGTCAAACTTACCGTTTGGATGTAAATAGCTTCCTGGTGCGTACACATTAAATGGTGCACCTATGGCTTTATCGCACCAAACTTTGTTAGCAGCAGAAAAATTTATTTCGAAGGATTTTTTATCTGCACTTAACTTGCCTTCAGCATAAAGTTCGTACGGTAAGGCACATGAAGGGCGTATACCCTTTTCCTGCTGAGGCAAATAGGGCGAAGCATGTGGCTCTCGGTTAGCCTGTTCAATTTCCTGTTTTGTTAAAAGTTTATAATCAGACGGCAGCTTTTTAAACTGTGCCTTGTGAATACCTTCAACAAAAGGATCTTTCTTTACAAATTCAGGGTTTGCAATATTATCGCCGGTATATGGTCTGAAAACAGAAGTAAGGTCACCACATACAGTGCGGCGCCAATCGCTGATATTCGGTTCAACTATCTTTTTGCCTGTTTTTTTCGTTAAAAAATGTTCTAAAAACTGCAGGGTAGAGGTATGATCAAATACTTCGGAGTTCACATAACCGCCCTTGCTCCACGGTGATGCGATCACCAATGGTACACGGAAGCCAAGACCGATCGAGCTTTCACGACCAAACGGTTCGGGGAAACCTTTTCTTTCTTTTTCCTGCTCAAGCGTGACAAATTCAATCCGTGTATCTATTCCTTTTGAAACCTTGCCGGTTTCTTCTCTTTGAGAGTGCGGGGCTACGAAGGGGGGAATGTGGTCAAAATAGCCATCGTTCTCATCATAAGCCAGAATGAAGATGGTCTTTTTCCAAACCTCTGGGTTTTGTGTCAGGATATCCAAAACCTCGGATACATACCAGGCCCCATACCAGGCAGAGCTTGGATGATCGCTGAAATGTTCAGGCGCTGTAACCCAGGATACGGTTGGCAACTTGCCATTTTTAACATCATCCCTGAACTGGTGCAGTATATCTCCTTTTGGTACCTGCATTTCACGTTCGGTACCGTTATCATCATATTTTAAGGTGATCAGCTGGCGATGGTCAGGGTCATTGGCATTGGTATCAAAGGCCTTCCAATGCAAAGTTTTTTCGTGGTCAGAAAGAGCCTCAAACTGGCCCGCCTTATATGTTTCTTTTTCTTTTTTAACGCCTTTGAGATAATCCTGCAGATCCTTTAATTGATGTTTCAAATGATCAATATGCGCATCACCAGCCGGCAATGCATCAATCTTTTTCTGAAGGTCATCTATCATTTTGGGCAATTGGGTAGTACGCTTCTCTAATGCCTCGATATGCTTTGGGTGCAGGTGGATATTATACTGCCCAAAAAACTCCAGCGGATTATCCTGGAAATTCGACAGCCATGGATCTTCTTCACCATCAAAGCCGGTATCTATGGCTACCTCATTCTGATAGCATTTCCATGATATGCCATTTTCCTCCAATCTCTCAGGAAAGGTTTTCCATTTCAAAGTACCATAGTCCATGTCCTCGTTCCATACATGTGCCCTTGAGTTTTCGTGTTGTTCTTCGCGCACAGTGCCTGTCCAGAAATAAAGCCTGTTAGGGTTGGTGCCGGTTAATGACGAGCAGAAATTTTGGTCGCATACAGTAAAAGCATCAGCCAGCGCATAATAAAAAGGAATATCTTCTCGGTTATGGAAACCCATTGTTAAAGGCATGTGACGGTATTCCTTGATGCTATTCTTTTTTACATTGAGCCATTGATCAAATTTCCCATCATTACGGGCATTCACCTGGTTGGCCCATGAATGCGGCAGCGAACTCATCCAGGTGGCTTTGGTGTTTTTTATATCAAGATGGAAAGGCGCATAAGTTTCACCTTCAGTGTTGGATTGCAGCCACACCTTATTTTTGTTTGGCAGATCAATAGCACGCGGGTCGTTATAACCACGTACACCTTTCAAAGTGCCATAGGTATGATCAAATGAGCGGTTTTCCTGCATCAATATTACAATGTGCTCGGCATCCATATAAGTGCTGCCTTTCGGCGCATTGATAGCCATTGCTTTTTGAATAGAAGCCGGAATGATATTGGCAAACCCGGTGGCTCCGGCTAGTAGTGCTGCTTTTTTTAGAAAATCTCTTCTTGAATCGCTCATGTGAATTTTTTAATGTGCAAATATGCAGATGTGCAGATTTGCGAATTTCTGGTAAAATTAATAATCAATCATTATCTGCATATATGCACATTCGCACATTTTATTATCTGCATATCCGCACATTCGCACATCTGCATATTAACCTATCGTGTTGCAAAAAACTGCTCACAAAGCCCGAATGAGAGTGTCATACCATTACCTCCCAGGCCATTGATCACCGTAACACCCGGCTCGGTTTCAACGATCAGCTCGGTTTGCCCGTTCATCATTTTCGGGTAGATGCCATGCCACGACTGCATCAGCTGCCAATTCTTAAAATTGGCAAAAGTATGTAAGTAATCAGTTATTAAATTATTAATAAATGCCTTGTCGAACGGATCATGCACTAGTCCATATTCATGCGAATCGCCAATGGTTAGTTCCCCGTTACCGTTTTGCGAAACCATTACATGGATGCCCCAATCCAGGTATTCACCATATTGCTCTTCATATCGTTTTCTTAACGCAGGTAGTGATGGTGCGATTTGAAATCCGGGATAATGGATCATCGATAAACCACCGCAAAGCGATGGGCCAATCCTCCAATTATCCGGCTGAGCCACTAAACGCATCATTTGTAATTTGCATTTGATAATATTGGTTGCCGAAAATAATTCAGGATAAAGCGTTTCAAAATCCGCGCCGCTGCAAACAAATATCTCGTCAGCCTGCCAGCTGTGATTACCGGAAAATACGCTTGGGTGTTCTATCTTACTAATGGCTGTGTTCCAGTGAAATTCCACACCATATTTTTCAGCAAGATATTTGGCTATTTGTCCCACCGCAACCCTTGAT
>DATHLW010000321.1:0-7957 GCA_035487675.1 Mucilaginibacter sp.
GCATGTGAAGGATAAACGGGTATTTAATTTTAGCGACTCTCTGATGCTTGCTATCCAAAAGAGTAGTGCATTTGCAATGGAAGTGCATCCGGATAGTTTGGTAAGGGACCTATTTGATGCCATGCAAAAACAGGATAGCACGCATGATCTTCATAAAATGCTTAACGATAAAGAGTATGCCTCTTTATCCAAAAAATTTGAAGAGAAGCACGGATATAAGATGCATGATAATATGAACCCGCTGCTGGCGGAGTCTATGCTAAAAAAAGAGTATAGCAAACCGGGCGATAAGGATTCGTTTATAGATGCTTATCTATATGGTATTGCACGCACGATGGATAAAACCATTTACGGACTTGAGAATACATCTCAGCAATTCAATAAACTGATCGGTTCGCCTGATGAAATTAAAGATCGTTTATTAGGATTACTTGAAACTGGTGACGGCGAAGATGATTCCGAAGAGATGATCAAAATATACAGCACAGGCAACCTGGATAATATTTTGAATTATATTAATAAATATAATGTAGTTGATTCAGAGTTGATGGCGCGCAATAAAGTGATGGCCAGGAATATTATCAATGATACAAAGCATGGATCGTTACTTGCTGCCGTTGGTGCCGCACATTTGCCAGGCGACGATGGAATAATATCATTACTGCGTAAGGAGGGCTATACATTAACGCCGGTTCCGGCCACATTTACCGGAGTAGCCGATAAGTATCATATAGACTATGACCAAATGAAATGGGTAACCCATACTGATTATGAAATGGGATATTCAGTTGATTTTCCTTCCGAACCGATCAAAACCAATATATATGCAAACCTGACAACCTGGATATACCCCGACATTGCTAATGAAAACTTTTATGGCATATATGTTTTACCTAAAGGGACAAAAACAGATCCTGCAAACCGCGAAAAGGTGATCAATAAGGTTATTCAAAACTTTGCAAAGAATAAGAAAAATCAGATCATCAGTAGGAAAAATACTTTTATAAATGGATTGCCATGTACCGATTTCATTGTAAAAAATTCAACCGGTTACCAGCGGTCAGTATTGCTTGTAAACAACAATATACTGTACTACATGTATATGGGCAGGCACCTCAAGAGTCTTCATTCGGCCTATGCAAATCGGTTTTTCAATTCATTTAAAGGGTTTAATATCACCGAAAAACCTGCAAAAGAATGGATCAATTTTAAAAATGATACCGGCGCATTTAGTGTAAATCTTCCTTTACAACCGTCCCGCCTAACGCAGGTAGTAAAAAATCCGGATAAAGCTAGCCTCCCATTTAAGATTAACATGTTTGTGGCTACCGATACGCCAAGATTGCTGAACTACCTGATAAGATATAATGATTATCCCGCAGGTAACTATCTTGCGGATAGGAATGCCTTATTCAATAGTTTGAACAAAGAATTTGCCGGCAAGGTGCAGGTGGTTGGAAATGCCAGGACTATATGGAAGGGCGAATTTGAGGGCCGGGAGATTGATGTAATATTCCAGGGTGGCTACCATGGTGTAATGCAGGTATATGTCAGGGGTAACAGGTTTTATATGCTTTTGAAACAAAATTCGCACGAGGATGAGAAAGTAGATGCTAATGATCCTTTTTTCAATTCATTTACATTTAACCCTTATACCAAAATAGATTATGTTGATTTTGAACCCCAGGGCGAAACCTACAAGGCAAAGCTGGTATCTCAGCCTAAAATAGTAACTGACACTACAAAGGGTTATACATCTTATCTGCAAAATGGGAAGTATTATATTTCAACCAGTCCGGCTTCAGGCGGAGTATACACGCTTGAGCACTACAATATCAGTAAATACTACCATACAACGCATATTGATTCACTATACAAGGACCTGATCAGATTATCAATAAGTAAGTATACCGATACAACTCTTAAAGTTGATACAGTAATGATGAATGGCAAAAAAGCCAGGGAAATTGTTGTAGAAAACAACACCTCGCATGACCAGCGGAGATTCAGGATATTGGTTGATGACGGGGAAGTATTCATTTTCCAGGGGCGTGTAGCCAGCAAGGAACTATTTAATGAAGAGAGTAACACTTTTTATACTTCTCTTGAAAGAACAGGTACCACCCCAAAAAATGATCTATTCTCGTCAAAATCATCTGTAATTATGGATGGGCTGCAATCATCTGATACATGCGAATACAACCATGCTCTGGGCGCGCTGTCTTATTATAAGTTTGCCCCCGATGAATTACCGTCGATCTATACAGCCTTACAAAAAAGTTATGCCGACGACACTACATTGGACGGCGCACGGTATAAATTGATCAAAACGTTAAAGGATGTGCATAATGAAAGCACCATCGGAGAGTTACAAAAACTTTATGGAAACCTCAAAGGACAGGACCTGCTTAAATCAATAGTACTTAGAACCATAACCGATGCTGACCCCAAAAATGGCTACGATATATATTTCAATTTATTAATAACAGATACCCTTGTTCAGCCAAAAACTACCACCAGTATTTTTAATCCGCTATATGATTCTTTAAAATACGCTTCCGATCATTTTGAGAAAATAATACCTCTTGTATCACATACCAGCTACAGAGACGACATTTTATTACTGGCCCAAAAAATGATCGAACAAAAGGATGACAACTATGCAAAACTCATCAAGTCGAATTTTAAACCACTCACCGCTTTTGCATATAAAGACCTGGACAGCTTTTTGGCAAGTAAGGACACCAACAAATCCGAATGGACCGCAGGCTTGTACAAATATTTATATTTAATGAGTGAGGTGAAAGGTGAACCGCTGACCAATCAATTTACAAACTATTATATCACACATAATCCAAAAGGGAATTATATTTCCACGGCAGTTATAGCCCGTATCAATAACCATTTACCGACAAATCCTGTACTTATAAACAGGCTTATGGATAGTATTGATAGCCGGTACGATGTAATGGAAGCGCTTTACAGGCAAAAACAAGCAGAAAAGATACCTGCTAAATATAGAAAGCAGGATGAATTCGCAAAATTGTGCCTTTATCAGTATATAGGCACTGATGATTATGGTTACCCGGTAAATCTGAAGCTCCTGGGCAGTGTGAGTGATAAAGGAATGTTATACTATGCCTATAAGTTTGATCTGCCTGAGAGAACTGAAGGTGAAACCTATATTGGGATAGTAGGCCCATACAAACCGGGATCACCAAAACTCAACTTTGATAAGTATAGTGCCTACACCGACTACGATATTAAAAGTGTGAACTGGATGAAGCAGGCTAAGAAAATGATACCAGATCTAAAGCAGGCTTATAAAAGCAATTAAACAAAAAAAGCCGGTAAGCATTTCTGCTTACACGGCCTGACTTGGGTTTATTAACTGATTGTTTTAGAATGTTCTCTTTTAACCGATCACTAATCTCCAATCACTAATCACTATCCTCAAAACACCTGTTCAAACTGGTTTACAGCATCTTTGCTTTCCAGTATGGAGTGTCCTGTTAAAAATTCGTCCACTTTACGTGCGCATTCACGGCCCTCAGAGATGGCCCAAACCACCAGCGATTGTCCGCGGCGCATATCGCCTGCCGAGAATATCTTGCTTATATTGGTGCGGTAAACACCTTCTTTAGCTTTTACATTTTTACGATCATCCAGGTGAACGTTCAGGCTGTTCAGCATACCTTCGTGCTGCGGATGTAAAAATCCCATCGCAAGGAAAACACGCTGACATTCTATCTCACGTTCAGAGCCTTCTACCTCGGTAAATTTCATCGGACGTCCCATTACATCTACTTCCCAGCTTACGTCGGTTACTTTCAATGCTCTCAAATTACCGTTTTCGTCACCCAAAAACTCTTTGGTGTTGATGCCCCAGTAACGGTCGCATCCTTCTTCGTGGCTGCTGGTTGTTTTCAGCACCATTGGGTACGATGGCCATGGCATGTGCTGCGTACGCTGTGCAGGCGGCTGCATCATCACCTCAAATTGTTTGATAGATTTTGCACCGTGCCTGTTTGATGTACCTACACAGTCAGAACCGGTATCACCACCTCCTATTACGATCACATCCTTGCCAGTTGCCAGTATATCTTCAGCATCAAAGCTGATATTGCTTACACGTTTATTTTGTTGCTTCAGGAAGTCCATTGCAAAATGAATACCCTTTAATTCCCTGCCCGGGATAGGTAAGTTACGCGGAATAGTTGAACCACCTGCCAGTACTACGGCATCATTGGATCGCACCAGTTCATCGGCAGGAATGTCTTTACCCACCTCAACGTTACATTTGAATACGATCGCGTCCTCTTCCATTATCTGGATGCGACGTTCAACCACCCATTTTTCCAGTTTGAAATCAGGGATACCGTAACGCAACAAGCCTCCTGGCTTGTCATCACGCTCATAAACAGTAACAGAGTGCCCAGCTTTGGCCAATTGCGCTGCAGCAGCTAATCCGGCAGGGCCAGATCCTACTACAGCTACCTTTTTACCGGTTTTAACCAAAGGCGCAGTAGCTTTAACCAAATTCTTTTCGTAAGCGATCTCAATAATATGTTTCTCGATCTCCTCGATAGCTACCGGCGGCTTATTGATACCTAACACACATGAAGATTCGCATGGTGCAGGACATATCCTGCCTGTGAACTCAGGAAAATTATTTGTTGATGATAGTAGCTGGTAAGCTTCTTCCCAGTTTTTACGATAAACGGCATCGTTAAACTCAGGAATTATATTACCCAACGGGCAGCCTGAATGGCAAAATGGTATACCGCAATCCATGCAGCGTGCCGATTGCTCGTTCAGCTTCTCCTCGGTATACAAACTCTCAAACTCCTTGTAGTTCTTTACGCGTTCTGCCGGAGATACTTTATCTGGAAGTTCCCTGTTATACTCTTTAAATCCTGTTGCTTTTCCCATAAAATATTAGCTGATAGTTTGATATTCTGCCTTCTCAATAACTTTTTTGTATTCTTTCGGAAACACCTTCACAAATTTGGTTGAAGCATCATCCCAGTTCTTTAACAGGTCTTTAGCTACCTTACTGCCTGTTAAGCTCACATGCTTTTTGAGCAGGGCAATGATATGTTCCGAATCTTTCTTATTCAGCGGGTCAAGATCGACCATCTCTTTATTACAGTTTTCGGCAAATGTATTGTCCGGATTATAAACCCATGCAATACCACCGCTCATACCTGCAGCAAAGTTTCGTCCTGTATTTCCTAATATGAGTGCGCGGCCTCCGGTCATGTATTCACAACCATGATCACCCACCCCTTCAACTACCGCTGTAGCACCCGAGTTACGCACCGCAAAACGCTCGCCTGCCATACCCCGGATAAATACCTCGCCTGAAGTGGCACCATATAATGCAACGTTGCCGATGATGATATTATCTTCAGGGGTGAACTTAGCATCAGGCGATGGATAAATCGCTAATTGCGATCCTGATAAGCCTTTTCCTACATAGTCATTAGCCTCGCCTTCCAGCTCGAAGGAAATACCTTTGGCAGTGAATGCGCCAAAGCTTTGCCCGGCTGAGCCTTTGAATTTATAGTTGATGGTGTTATCTGGTAACCCGGCTGAGCCATATTTCTTTGATATCTCGTTAGACAGCATGGTACCGATAGTACGATCAGTATTTTTCACATCAAAGGAGCCGAATACCGGAGTTTTATCTTCCAGGGCAGCTTTAGCATGTTCTAATAATCTCCAGTCAAGGATGGCATCCATACCATGATCCTGTTTCTCGCTGTTATACAGTGTCATTCCTTTCGGATTATTAACAGGATGCAAAATGCCTGACAAGTCGATATGGTTCACTTTCCAATTCTGCAGCCCGTCTTTCACTTTCAGGAACTGAACCCGGCCAACCATTTCATTAATAGTACGGAAGCCCAGCTCGGCCATGATCTCGCGCATCTCCTCAGCCATAAAGCGGAAAAGATTTACGATGTGTTCCGGCTTACCTGTAAACAGCTTACGAAGTTCAGGGTCTTGCGTAGCTACACCCACCGGACAGGTATTCAAATGGCATTTACGCATCATGATACAACCTCCTGCAACCAGGGCAGCAGTAGCAACGCCCCACTCTTCGGCACCCATTAAACAGGCTATTGCTAAATCGCGGCCTGTTTTAAGCTGACCATCTGTTTGCAATACCACGCGGCTGCGTAATTTGTTGCGAACCAATGTTTGATGTGCTTCGGCTAAGCCAAGTTCCCATGGCAGGCCTGCGTGTTTTATTGAGCTGATTGGTGATGCGCCTGTACCGCCATCGTATCCTGCGATCAGGATCACATCGGCGTGTGCTTTGGCGACACCTGCAGCTATTGTGCCGACACCTGCTTTTGATACCAATTTTACATTGATACGTGCAGCACGGTTGGCATTTTTTAAGTCGAATATTAATTGGGCCAAATCCTCGATAGAGTAAATATCGTGGTGCGGCGGTGGTGAAATCAGACCAACACCTGGTGTAGAGTGACGCACCTTAGCGATCCAGTCATCCACCTTATGGCCCGGTAACTGGCCACCTTCTCCCGGTTTTGCACCCTGGGCCATTTTTATTTGAAGCTCATCAGCATTAGTCAGGTAATTAGAAGTCACCCCAAAACGTGCTGATGCCACTTGTTTAATAGCTGAACGCATGGAGTCACCATTTGGCAGTTTCTCGTAGCGTAACTCGTCTTCCCCACCTTCACCGGTATTGCTCTTGCCCCCTATGCGGTTCATTGCAATAGCCAATGTGCTGTGAGCCTCATGCGATATCGAACCAAATGACATCGCACCTGTAGCAAAACGCTTCATGATGCTTTCTGCAGGTTCTACATCTTCCAGCTTAACCGATTCACGATGATGGGCAAAATCAAGCAAGCCACGTATAGTAAAGTGCTTTTCGCCCTGCTCATTAATCTGTTTAGCGTAGTTCTTGTATATCGAATAATCGTTGGTACGGGTAGCATGCTGCAACAAGTGAACTGTTATTGGATTGAACAAGTGCTCCTCGCCCCTGCGCTTCCACTGATAGATACCACCCTCCGGTAACAAACGGTTATCGGTTTTACTGCTGCCAAAACCAATTCTATGTTTGCAAAGTGACTCACGTGCTATTTCATCCAGTCCTAAACCACCAATACGGGTCACTGCACCGGCAAAATAACGATCAACCACTGCCTTGTTGATACCCAGTATCTCAAATATCTGCGAACCATGATAGGATTGCAGGGTAGAGATACCCATTTTAGAAAATATCTTTAACAAGCCATCGTTAATGGCCTTAACATAATTTTTTATCAGCACCTTGGTCTCCAGGTTGGTCTCCAGGCTACCATTGTTCTTGATGGTCTCAATAGTAGATAATGCCAAATAGGGATTGATAGCAGTCGCACCAAAAGCTAATAAGGTAGCAAAATGATGTACTTCCCATGCATCGCCGGCCTCGACAACCAAACCCACAGCACCGCGAAGTCCCTTTCTCACCAAATGGTGGTGAACAGCTGAAACAGCTAATAACGATGGTATCGGGGCATGTTCTGAATCGATAGCACGGTCTGAAAGGATTAGCACTTCAAAGCCCTCATCAACAGCATCTTCCGCATAACGACAAAGCCTTGCAATACCTTTTTCCATTGAACCCGGCATGCCATCGGCCACAAAATAAGTTTGCAGCGTTTTAGCATGGAACATGCCTGTATCAATACTTCTCAGCTTTTCAAGATGATGATTTTTGAGGATAGGATGTTTCAGCATTACACAATGGCAATGCATTTTATCCTCATCCAGCAAGTTGCCATTGTTACCTATAAAAGTAGCAAGGCTCATCACCAAACGCTCACGAATCGGGTCGATTGGCGGATTGGTTACCTGCGCAAAGAATTGTTTGAAATAGCTTGATAAGTGCTGCGGTTTATCCGATAAAATAGCCAGGGGAACATCCGTACCC
>DATHLW010000322.1:0-3417 GCA_035487675.1 Mucilaginibacter sp.
GATCAAGTTAGCAGGGCTGCAGCCTGAAAAGGATATAAAAATCGTTTATACAGGGTTAAGGCCGGGCGAAAAGTTATATGAAGAACTGCTGAATGCGGGTGAACGCACCATGCCTACACATCACCCTAAGATCAAAATAGCACAGGTAATTACCTATCCTTACGAAACAGTAACAGCACATATTGAAGAGTTGTTAGAATTAAATAAGAACCAGGACGACGAGGCGATAGTTAATAAAATGAAAGAGATTGTTCCTGAGTTTATCAGTAAAAATTCTCAATATGAATATCTGGATAATAGTGGGGAAGAAGTAGTAGAAGCTCTCGCAAGCTAAAATTATTTAGCTCTTGAATTATAGAAAGGCGACTTGTTAATCAAGTCGCCTTTTTCTTTGTAGTAATAAGTAATAACTTTCTCAGTAATCCATTTTTGATTCTGAGTCTGTCCAGTGCTTAAATGCAGACAATGCTTCATCGCGCAATAACTGTACGATCTTTAGTTTACGCATATGCATAGGGCGTTCGAGTTCCTGGTAAATAAAGTGATCATCAAAGCCGATATCCGCAGCATCAGTTTTGGTGTTGCCATAGTATATCGTATCAATATGCGCCCAGTAAATAGCTCCCAGGCACATAGGACAGGGTTCGCAACTGGTATAGATCACACAGCCTGTAAGGTTGTATGTTCCTAATTTTTGGCAGGCAAGCCTTATGGCTGATACTTCGGCATGTGCGGTAGGGTCATTTTGTTGAACCACCTTGTTGGCACTGCTTGCAATTATTCCCCCCTCTTTCACAATCACTGCTCCAAACGGCCCCCCGGCAGCTTCTTTTACATTCTGCTCAGACAGTTCGATCGCCATCCGCATAAACTTTTCATGTTCCTTCTGTTCCATATCTCTGCGAATTAAAAACCCCGGCTTTAGGGACCAGGGCTTTATTGTATTTTAAACGGTGCATCCATTTGATACACTGGTATCAAAATTATTTTTTGTCTTTTGCGTAAGCATCATTCAGCCTTTTTACCACATCAGCGGTTACATCAAGCCCTGGATCGCCATACCACATGGTAGTATTTCCTTTCTGGAAAGTAAGGACCATCTTATAGCCTTTTTCTTTGGCATAGTCTTTTATAAAAGCTGCAACTTTTTCATAAAGCTTTTTTTGCTCATCTGCTTGTTCATTCTGAAACTGAGCGGCAGCATTTTGCTGATATTGCTGAAACTCCTGTCCTTCGCGTTGCAGGCGTTGTTCTGTAGTGGCGCGCTGGTCTGCACTTAAAGTATTTGCGCTTTTTTGATATTCTGCTGCTTCCCTTTGTAGGGCCTGTTGTCTTGAACCTACATCGCTTTGTGCAGATTTGCCTTTATCCTCAAGGCGTTTGGACATATCTTTAAAGTAGTCATATTTTGATAACAGGCTGTCCTGGTTTACATATACAATGCTGCCTGATGACGCGGTTACTGTAGGGGCGGTTGACTTATCTGAAGTTTTGTTTTGACATGCCGCTATTGTTCCGGCAGCCATAAGGCCTAACATTAGTTTAGTTAAAGAAGAGGTCTTGATTTTCATTCTCTTAAATTCAAAAATTTTGACAAAGATAAACTTTCATCCCAACTATCCTAATTTGCAGATGTGCAAATGTGCAAATGCGAAGATGTGCAAATGAAAGTATGCCACATTATATCTCAATAACTTTATAACCTTGAGGGCGTTGAAATAGCTCTTTTTCAAAGTATTTGCACATTTGCATATCCGCACATCCGCATATATAAACATCAGGTTTATTTATCCACAGAATGCCAGAAATGTGGGTTAAAATGCGTATTTTTGTATGTTAACTTCTCAAAGGAGAAGGGGCGATTGTTGAACATAAAATATGAGCGAAGAAGTAAAAGACAAATCCAATTATTCAGCAGATAATATACAGGTTTTAGAAGGTTTGGAAGCGGTGCGTAAGCGCCCTTCGATGTATATAGGCGATACCGGCGCTAAAGGGTTGCACCACCTGGTGTACGAAGTGGTCGATAATTCCATTGATGAGGCTTTGGCTGGTTACTGTGATACTATTAAAGTAACTATTCTAAAAGACAATGGAATAAAAGTAGAAGATAACGGCCGTGGTATTCCCACCGGTATTACTACTAAAGAAAAGCGTTCGGCATTAGAAATTGTAATGACTGTATTGCATGCAGGCGGCAAGTTCGATAAAGATACTTACAAAGTTTCCGGAGGTTTACATGGTGTGGGTGTAAGCTGCGTTAACGCATTATCAACCCATTTAACTGCTCTGGTTTACCGGGAAGACAAAGTATGGACACAAGAATATGAAAAAGGGAAACCGCTATTTGATGTAAAAACTATAGGTGATACGCAGAAAAGAGGTACTACAATCATTTTCAAACCTGATCCTGAAATTTTTACATTAACAACGGAATATAAATATGATACGCTGGCAGGCCGTTTGCGCGAATTAGCTTATCTGAATAAGGGTATACGTTTATCACTATCTGATGAGCGTTATCCAAATGACGATGGAACCTTTGTTACTGAAGATTTCTATTCGGAAGGCGGATTACGGGAGTTTGTAAAATACCTGGACGGAACACGTGCATCTATCATTCCAGAACCTATATATGTTGACGGTACCAAACAGGGGATACCTGTTGAACTGGCGTTACAGTACAATGATACCTACACCGAAAATGTGCACTCGTATGTAAATAACATCAATACCATTGAGGGCGGTACACATGTTGCGGGTTTCCGCAGGGGATTGACCCGTACTTTGAAAGCATATGCTGATAAATCAGGATTGCTTAAAAATATGAAGGTAGAGATCACCGGAGACGATTTTCGTGAAGGATTGACAGCTGTTATTTCGGTTAAAGTTGCAGAACCACAGTTTGAAGGGCAAACCAAAACCAAATTAGGGAATAATGAGGTAATGGGTGCTGTAGATATGGCTGTAGGTGAAATATTAGGCAATTACCTGGAAGAGAATCCGCGTGAAGCAAAAATGATCGTTAATAAGGTTATTTTGGCTGCAACAGCCCGTGCTGCTGCCCGCAAGGCCCGCGAGATGGTTCAGCGCAAAAATGTAATGGGTGGATCGGGTTTACCGGGTAAACTGGCTGATTGCGCCAATAGTGATCCGGCTGCTTGTGAGTTGTTCCTGGTCGAAGGGGACTCGGCGGGTGGTACTGCCAAACAGGGCCGTAACCGCGAATACCAGGCTATTTTGCCGTTGAGGGGTAAGATCCTGAACGTTGAAAAAGCAATGGAACATAAGATATACGAGAACGAGGAAATAAAAAATATGTTTACTGCACTTGGGGTAAGCATAGGTACTGCCGAAGATGATAAAGAACTTAATCTTACCAAACTGCGTTACCACAAAATAGTGATCATGACGGAT
>DATHLW010000323.1:0-3061 GCA_035487675.1 Mucilaginibacter sp.
CAAAGCCTTGCGATTGATCTTACCGCTTGGCATGCGCGGCATCTCGGGCAGGGTAAGTATAGTCCCCGGCACCATATAGGATGGCAATGTTTTGCCCAACTCAAGCCGAAAGAGATTTTCTTCTATACCAACCTGGTCTTCCATCACCACATACCCGACCAATTGCTCCTGACCTGCACTATCTTTTCGTACTGCGACCGCAGCTGACCTTACACCTGTTATTCCATTCAGGCGGCTTTCGATCTCGCCCAATTCAATACGGTACCCCCGCAGTTTGATCTGGTCGTCAAAGCGGCCCTGCAGGTCGATGCTTCCATCCTTGTTAATAATGGCTGCGTCACCAGTGCGGTATACCCTGTCGCCCGGCAAGATGGACAGGGAAGCAGGTTTCGGAACAAATTTTTCTAATGTAAGCTGCGGTAATTTCACATAACCGTTTGATACACCTGGCCCGGTGATCACTAACTCACCTGCTTCGCCATAAGGCACCAGGTTCATCTTCTCGTCTACTACCGCGAGGTTATAATTAGGGAGTGGCTGACCTATTACAATATGATCGCCGGAGTGCAATTCACCTATCGTTGCAGTTACTGTAGTTTCAGTTGGGCCGTAGCTATTATAAAATTTAATACCGTTTCGTGCCCATTTGGACAATACCTGCGGTGTGCAGGCTTCGCCTCCGGCGTTAACCAGCCGCAGAGACGGTACAGTATCCTCCATTACAGCCAGTAAACTCGGCACTGCGTGCAGGATCGTTATATTTTCTTTTCTCAAGGTATCGCCTAATTCGTCGATGGCCTTTGAGGTGGTATTATCGGCCACCCAAAGTGTCGCACCGGCGAAATAGCTGATCCAGGTTTCTTCGCACCACATATCAAATGATACTGAAAAGCCCTGGTACACCTTATCGTCAGCATTTATATTAAACACGGTCTGCTCAGCACGTACCAAATGGCAAATCTGCCTGTGACTTATCGGGATGCCCTTAGGTTTACCTGTACTGCCAGATGTGTAAAGCACATAGGCACAATCATTTGGTTGAGCACCCTTTAAATCTCCTCCGCCAATTGGCGGAGAGACTTTTAATAAAGCCCTCCCTTCCGGGGAGGGTTTGGGTGGGGCCGGCACCTGTAGCATCTTGCACTTAACATTCAACTGCTGCATGCTGAAACAAGCCGCTGCGCCAACTTCTTCCATTATAACCTCTACCCTTTCGGCGGGTATCTCCCGGTCTACCGGTACATATGCCGCGCCGGCTTTGATGATGCCTAAAATTGCAACGTGCAATTCCAAACCACGCTGCCACCAAACGCCTACGTATTGTTTACGTCTGATACCGTTTTTTATTAACCAGGCAGCTACTTCATCGCTCCAGCGATCGAGCTCTTCATAGGTTAATTTTTCATCGTGAAAAACAAGGGCAGTCTTATCTGCGTACCGTTGCGCCGACTCTGAAAACAAAGACACAAGAGTTTCATCCCTGATCAAATCCGGGCGATCAGCGCCAATAACAATACTTAAATCATTCATAAAACAAGCTTTTCTCTTCGCTTTCAGGTGTATAAGACGAAAAGAACATCCGAAGGTTTATACAGTCAATTATAAACATTGTTTACCGATCAAAACAAGCAATGTGTAAATCTTTTAGTACTTTTCTATCCAAATAGTAAACACCTCAGCGGCGATAATGATAACTTGCTGGTACACTGAAATTAAGCACGAATGGAACGGGCAGGAGCTTGCAGATAAACTGGCATTGCTACCCGAAAACTTACAGCAGCAGGCATTGAGAAAAAGACAATGGATTGACAGGCAATTATCGATAGCAGGCAAACTATTGTTATCAAAACTATTACAGGAACGAAACAGTAAATACTCCTTAGCTGACCTGAAATACAACGAATATCACCGCCCCTATTTTAATGGCGACCCTGATTTCAATATAGCTCACTCCGGTAATATTGTTATTTGCTGTGAGGCTGATAATGGCCAGATCGGCATCGATATTGAACAGGTAAATCCATTAGATTTTGCCGATTTCACGGACTTTTTTACAAGTAAGGAATGGAGCAGTATTAATAGCTACCCCAACAAATTTGATGGTTTTTATGATTTCTGGACAAAAAAAGAAGCTGTATTAAAAGCAATTGGCTCCGGGTTCCACACGCCTTTAAATTCTGTTGATGTATCCGGCGAAAACCTTGTTTATGATGGCATTAGTTATCAAATTAGGTCATTGAATATCCACCTTGATTATAAATGCCATATTGCGGCAACTGTCTTTCCTCAAAATATCCAACTGCAAGAGGTAAACTTTTAACTAATTTTATGGGCACATTACTTCTTATGAGAAAGCTTTTATTGTCGGTCTGCCTGATCATCTCCTCTGCCAGCTTTGCCCTGGCAGATACTGTCACCATTAAACATTTTGTGGTAAAGGAAAACCCTTTTGCAAAAGACGAGATTGCCATAGTGGCTACCGATACTGCCAACAATATTCTCGAAAATGTGAACGGTAAGTTTGCTTTTACCGTGAATGGTTTTGAAGAACAGCTAAGATTTGAAAAGGGTACGGCATTCTATCGTCATAAGCTTGATAAATCAAGTTTTTTGTATGTTAAGCATATAAACGATTCCGGCACACATTCGATACTTTACTATGTTTATAAAAGTGACAATAAGCTCACTCCAATCCACATCAGCTGGATAGTATTGTTAGCCATCCCGGTATTGCTTGTGGTATTAGGTTACCTTTTCAAACGATTTATCATTATAGCCATCATCATTTTCATCATATTTCTTTATTTTAACCATCATGCAGGCTTAGGAATACCCACATTTTTTGAAAGTATTATTGATGGATTAAAGGGAATGTTCAAGTGACAGATTAAGTTAAATCACTAATTCAATAATTCAATAAATCACTAATTAAAACGGCAACCCTATCCCAAAGTTCAACTGCAAAAAGTTGAAAGTATCGTAGTTGCTTTGCTTATAGGCTGTTTTGAATGGGCCGGTACGAAACAGTTCATCAAAATGATTGATCAGCACCCACTGATCA
>DATHLW010000324.1:0-7542 GCA_035487675.1 Mucilaginibacter sp.
CCTTTTACTTTATCAAGTCGGCCCAAAAACATGAGCGGGGCATCGGCGCTCAGGGTCTCATTCAGATTGTATTGGGAAAAACAAATGGCATTGTAAACCGTTTTCCATTTTCCCGCTACGTTCCCGGTTGATACACAATAATTGCTGCAGGCTGTGTATATAATGTTACGGGTGGGTAAAGTATTGATCATTTTTATACCCCTTTGTGAAACCGGCCTGCCATAAGTCATGATCTTTTTAACAGGATGATTGATGACCGGCAAAAGATAAGCCAAACGGCCAAAATTGTGAATAAGATCAAATTTGTTCCTGTTTTGCCACAAGTATTTCCAGGCAAATAAAAGCTCTTTTCGTTTTTGTGCGCTGGAACGATTAAGCTCATTTACCCCAAAGGTTATTGTTTTGTCGCTGCAATAGGAGTCAGGGCCTGCAAGTAAAGTAACATCGTGCCCCAATTTGATATACTCTTCGGCAAAGAGATAAACTAATCTTTCATGTCCCCCATATAATTTTGGAGGTACAGGGATACCAGGGTCCATAATTAACAATATCCTCATTTGAAATTTTTACTTACCCTTTTTGATAATTTAATGGAGGGTAATTCGACAAATTGATAAAAAATGGACGCGCAAATAATGCTTGCTACTATTGCTATTAAAAAAAGGAAGTAGCTTAAATAAATTGAATGGGAGTAGTGTTGGCCCAGATTCATTATACGTCCCCCGATCGGTATATGAATAAGGTATAATGAGTAGGATATTTTACCTAAAAATTGGCTTATCGCCGTACCACTATTCCAGTAAATTATACCAATTACAGCAACAAATTCGCTTACGGTGATGTATTTATCAGGGTCATTGAGAAAGGTAAATGCCATAACCAATAATATAAGTAACCAAAACTGAATAGTATTGATATGATTGATCCTGTATTTAAAATAGACTATGCCAACTAAAAATAGGGAGATATTGCCAAATAAACCCCAATTTAAAACATATTGGCCCACAGCGAGCGCTATTATTAAGTAAACTAATGACGTTTTTTTTGAAATAATCAGTAAGGGGAAAATTAGCCCTATAATAATATAGAATTGAAACTCGATCAGCAAGGTATAGTACACCGGCTGAAGCCATTGGTAACCAAGATAATTCGGCAAGTAAAGGAAGTGAAGGAAAAATTGGATAAGGTCAAAATTAAACGGCAAGCCTGCATAAATCGGCGACTTTGTGGACAGGAAATTTAATATCAGCACTAAAATAATTGAAATGATATAAGGTGGCTCTATCCGGGCGATCCTTTTCAGCAAATAACTGAAAAAGTTTTTTAGCCGGTATCCTTCATTGTATAATGACCACGGTATCACAAAGCCGCTGATGACAAAAAAAATTTGTACGCCCAGGTAACCAAAATCAGTAGCTTGTTTTATGGGATTACTATTGGGGACAAAATTTTGAGCGCCCCGCATGTGATACATGCACACCATTAATGCCGCTGCACCCCGTAGATTTTGAATCGAATATATTTTGTCCTTATTGATTGCTATGCTCAATGTAAATGCTTAAATGACCTTGTATAAATAAAATTGGAGCAAACGGGCCGTTTTCCACCCGAAATTTTTTTTGATAAATTCAATTGTCCTTCCTCCAAGTACCGGGGAGAAGCTTGTACCGCCCAATTGTTTGATATCTTCGGTGATACTCTTCGCAAGCATTTTATACTTCGGATACACCTGCATCAGTAATAATTTCAAATTTGCAGCCGTCACTTTATTTATTCTTCTATCTTCTTTACTCTTTGTTAAATGATCTTTTATAAGCATTAAAGAATGATAGTGGCTTTCCAGTGATTTGATATCTTTCCTGCCGGATAAGGACGCGCTTTTTTTACCGGTATATTTTCTATAGTAGCATAAGGTTTCGGTAACAGGCAGTATGCCAGCAGAAGCTAATACTACCCGGCAAAAAAATTCACCATCATCATTTACTGTTAAGGTTTCGTCCCACTTTCCAGCTTTTTTGATCAAACCAACGGGTGTTAACCAGGAATGTACAGGTACCATTTCAACCTTATTGCTTTCTGATCCATAAAGTTTTAACAAAAACTCAAATGGTTCTTTACTCGCTTTATAAAGGGATAGCTCATTGTCGTTCGGTTTTAAATTACTTAAGTTATCAGTATAATAAAAATGGACAACCGGGCATATAGATAATGTGTCAATACTGCCTTTCAATTGACCAATCTGTTTTTCGATCTTATCCGGCATCAGCAGGTCATCAGCATCTAAAAACTGGATATACTTGCCTTTGGCTTCCTGCAAACCCTTATTTCTTGCCACGCTGGCACCTTTATTGCCCTGACTAAAAACTTTTACCGCATCCGATGCAAAGCTTTCGGCAACAGCTAATGAGCCGTCTGTTGAACCATCATCAACAATGATCACCTCCTTGTTTGGCCAGGTTTGGGCAAGTGCCGATGAAATGGTCTCAGCAAGATATTGTTCTGAATTATAAACCGGAATGATGATGGAAATTAAGGACTGGTCCATTTAAATAGTCAAATAACCTTACTGAATATTTTTATCCAGTGATCTTTGAGAGAGGCCTCAATAGGCGGCTTGTTGTCAACAAACCAGGGCTGCTGCAATACTTTTATATATTTATCATTATCCTGATCCAGTTCTATAATGTGATCGATTAGCGGTTTAAAGTCCAATTTTTGAAACTGGTAACGCATTTTTAAATGTCGGCCAATTGTTTTTAATTTTCGTTTGATCCGGTGCGCCGGTTTATTATAAAAGGTGGGCCTGGTATCCTTGAAATCGAGCTGGCCGTGTTTGCCAAGCCAATTAACCGTAGCAGAGTCTTTTGTTTTTATGTAATCGGGAAGATTTATAAAACTACGGGTATTAAAGATATTGCCAATGAATGGATCGCCGCAATAGATGGGCAGACTGTTTGCCTGCATAGCATCATATAGCTTTTCAGTTTGATAACCCGGATACACATAGTTTTCAAAGGCGATGGTGAATTTATATTCGCTTAAAAATTGTCTTTTGCGTTCCCATATATCGCCTTTATACAGTACATCAATGCTTTTCATGTTGTTCATGGATAGTCCGGGGGCATCTACTTTTTTATATTTTGATAGTTGCCTGAAAAACTCTTCCCGGTATGGGACGTGATGAGAGTAAAGAAAATTGCAAAAGTGTTTTTTTCCGGCTGCTATTTCTTTGGCTTTGTAATCATCGGGTTTTACCAGTTTTTGCGGATCCAGGCCATGCCATTGGATCCTTTTATATCGGGGATCGTTTATATCATTTTCATAGGGAACACCAAACGCCCATTCGCAAATAGACAGATCAGGCTTAATATTTTCACAAAAGTACCCTATGCGGGTATAGTCGCCTTTGGGTGGGATATCATTGCCATAGGGTCCGAAGATGATAAAATCAGGTTGCTCGCTCTCCTCAAAAATGAATTCATCTTTTAACTCATTCAAAATATCACGTTCAGCAATTTGTTTACTAATTCCGTTTTGAAAACGAATTTTAATAATACTTTTTAACAATTTATTAATATTTTCTTCTTAACCACAAATTAGATTCTGGCAAAATATCCCCTAAATTATATTTATCGCCGGCTATGGTAAAATGTTCGTATCCTAAATCTGTAAAATAATCATAGCATTCCTTTACAGTATATCCGGTTTGTTCTAATAAACCGGAAAACTCCATAATTATATTTTTAGGTGAAGGCAAATTGTGATTAAAATAGCCTTTGAAAACATTCATTTCAAAACCCTCAACATCAATCTTTATTAAGTCAATTTCTGACAAACCAAAATATTTTACTAGTTCAGATAAGGTACATAGTCTTATTAAATAAGAACTATTGTCATTTACAGTATCTACAACTCTGAATGTTCCGGAATTAGCCGGTGAGTTATTAATAAGGTAACCGAATGAATCCCTGTCAGATAGCCCAATATTTATTGGATGGATGTTTGATACTTTGTTTAAGGATATATTAGATAATAATTTTTGAAAATTAAGAAACGAAGGCTCAACTGAGTAAACAATTACATTGGTTAATTTACTTAGTTGTATGCTAAAAAGTCCCACATTTGCACCTATATCGATAAAAACACCTCCTTGCTTCAATAAATTTTCACATATATTCAGTGTTAATGGTTCATAACTTCCCGAAAATATAATTTCATGCCCTATATATTCCCTCGTTGAAAGGTCATACTGTCCACCGCCATTACTACGCTTAATTCTTATCAGGTTATTAAAAAACACATCATTCAGCCAGTTTATAATTCTTATTTTGAAAGGATGGTGAAAGGTATTTCGTATATAAAACAAAAATATTTTGTCTCTTAATCTACTTCCTTGATAATTCATATTTTTAATTGAAGAGTTGAGCGTTTTTATTTATGTGTACACTCAATAAAACTAAATCCTGCTGTTTGATTGAGCTCCGAAATGAAATCGTAGTAATAGTTATATATAGAGCTGATTTCCTCAAGTGGGTTATCCTTTGCAGAAATATTGCTTTTAACAGGTTTGAGTCGCTTACCCGCCTGTATTTTTATTTTTGACCAAAGGCTGATCTCTGCACTATCCCCTTCATATTCATAAAATACACACCCCCTTTTTCCCTGTTCGTCAGTTAATTTATCGTTTTTTAATGAAGAAATAGTTTCCTGATGAGCAATGGAAAGCGCATTGTAGCCGGTATAATAAGCAATATTGGCTTTTAAATAACTTATCCTTAGTGAATATTCCCAGTCCATCATTATATAAGCCGTATTATATAGGCCAATGTAGGCCAATGAATTTTTTCTGATAAGCATATTCACATCTCCGAAGGTAAAGGAACGTGCAGACCCTTTGCTCCATTTTTCGAACTGGGGTAATCGGCTAAGCTTTTGTATGTTTTTATGATCGGATAGCGCACTTCCCAAGTCATTGGAAATCATTACATCAATCGTTGGGTGCTGTAGCATATAGTTTTTGCATTCCTGTATAGCCTTGTAACAAAACACATCATCATCAATTATCTTTTTTATGATTGTACCATTAGCCATAAGCATGGCTTTATTCCAGGCATGTGCCTGGTTTTTATCAGGCTCTGAAAGAAATTGATTGATTTTGCCTTCTTCAAAAAGCGCTCTGAGATATTCCTTTGATCCATCGGTACTGTTGCCGTCTACCACCACAATTTCCTCGTTCGCCCGCAGTTCAATAAGCAGTTTTTCTAAAGTGATCTTCAGAAAAGGCAATCGGTTACGGGTGGCTATAATATATGTTAGTGTGTAGCTCATTCCCAGCAACTCCTGATGTTTACAGCATCAACAAAATATGTATTCAATTTTACTAAAGCTTTTTCAATAGTATGACTCGTTACTTTTGATTGTTCCTTTTGATTTTGTCGTAATTCCGACCGGGTTCGGTCATCCATTATCAATTTCATGCTTTCCAGAATGGAAAGGTCATCTAATGGATTAAAATACAAAGCAGCTTTATTTAACATCTCCTTATGTCCATCTAAATCGGAGCATAAAACAGGACATTCTAAATTTAAAGCCTCAATCGGAGGGATGTTTGATGGGCCTAAAAATGTGGGCATTACAAGGGCCTTTGCATTTTTATATAAGGTGTATAATGCTTCATCTTCAATAAATCCACTAAAAATCACATGATCTTCTAACGAAAGGGATTTTGAGTAATGCTTTATGTATGCCACGTTTCCTTTATCGCTGCCACATAGCAGGAGTTTAAAATCCGGATATTCCTGAATGAATTTTTGAAACGCCTTTATCAGGTTGTAATGGTTTTTGTGGGCCCAAAACTGGGCCGGGTAAAAAAAGAAACGCTGTTCTTTCAATCCCAGTGTTGTTAAAATAGTTAACTGCCCTTCGGCCGATAATTGCATTTTATTTAAATTGTCCGAAGAAAACATAGGCAATACTTTGATCTTAGCCGGATTTAGATTTAAATAATTTGAAAGTTCTTTTTTGCCCGTTTCTGTTTCACTGAAAACCATCAAGGCATCAGGTACAATTTTAACATACCAGTCATTGCGTTTATGAAAGCCATTATCCTCTGTCATTTCAGGAAATGCATAGGTGCTAAAGTGTGCGAGATCCCAGTTATTTACGATAAATGGTATCCCATTTATAACATGCGAAGATGGTATAGGGTAAAAGATGATCCTGACTCCCTGCTCTTTTAAGTATGCCGAAGCAGATGCATCCTTTATTTTCTTTTCTTTTTGATCTATAAAGTTTATTAAACCTCCGAAAATTCTTTTTGAGGTCAGTTTTAATGTCCTTCTTATGACTTTGCTAAAAAGGGATATCCCACGCTGGTGCGGCTTAAGATAAATGCAAGGCTTGATAAAATTGGATAGCGTATTCAGGGATACAAAAACGATCTCGATCTGTGAATTGAATTCAAAATTATCAATCCCGGATATCAAGGTATTGATATAAGTAAAACTTCCACCCGAATGTTTATCAATAGGATCGTCTACCCAAACTCCGATCTTCATTATATTTTTTGCAAAATAAAAACAGCGTTCCAACTGTCTAATCCGGGCTTTTTGTGAGTAAGCCAGTCATTTACTCCTAATACTTTAAACTTGTGCTCTATCAGTAAATCAATTTCAGTAGCAAAAAGATACCGCATTTTATGCGTTTCCTTTATTTCGGTAACCTCATTTGAATTAACCTGATTGATCAAAATGGTGTAATTTACATCAACCGTATTTTCAAATGAATGCAATACAGGTTCGGCTAAACGGGTTACATTAATAGTATCATTTGACATCCGTTTTATCCTCACCACAGGCGGGTCAGTCATCACGCCGGGGCCATACCAGCAATCAAAAATAAATAGCCCTCCGGGTTCCAAATAGTTATGAGCAGTAACAATAGTTTCATGCAGGTCCTTGTTTGTTACCTGGTAGCTTATAACATGGAACAGCGATATCACGGCATCAAAACTTGTATTAAGCTTTAATGTCCGGATATCTCCCGTTAAAAAATTCAGTCGGCTGCTTATGTCGGCGGGGATATTGTTTATGGCCTGGTTCGCCATCTCTTCTGAAAGATCAACACCCGTAATAGTATATCCCAAACGAGCTAACGCATAGTCATGTTTCCCTGTTCCGCAGCCCAGGTTTAATAACTTATCCGCAGATGGATGATATCCCCTTATTAATTCATGTACATAACCAGCTTCAGAAACATAGTCTTTATCCTTGTAAAGGAGGTCATAATATTGTGCATATAAACCAAAACGATCCATCAGCGGTTTATTTATTATTGTAAAATATTTTTAAGCTTTTCGGCTGCGGTTTCTATCTGCTCATCAGTAAGAGCCATCCCGCTTGGCAAATAGAAACCCATACGGGCCATGTTTTCGGCAACGGGGTACTTTTCGTTATTAAACAGCCCCATTTTGTTAAATACGGGCTGTTCATGCATATTCCAGAAGAAAGGGCGGGTGCCTATTTTTTCTTTCCCTAATTGTGC
>DATHLW010000325.1:0-2775 GCA_035487675.1 Mucilaginibacter sp.
CCAAGGACTTTTTATCGGCATCCATGAAACACATTATTGAGGCTGCCAATGAGAACCACGTCAAACGCATCATCATTACCACAGCCTGGGGAGTAGCCGAAACGAGGAAAGACCTCCCCTTTTGGTTCAGATGGCTAATCGACAATAGCAATATACGTTATCCCTACAAGGACCATGCCCTGCAGGAAGAATTACTGAAGGCATCGGGCACCAACTGGACCATGGTACGCCCGGTAGGCCTTACCGATTCTGAAAAGAAGAAAGAGATCAGGGTGACTTTGAACAACACTCCCAAACCATCCTTAACCATAAGCCGGCGAACTGTTGCCCTGTTTATGCTGAATGTGCTGGAGAAAAATCTTTACACCAGGCAATGCCCGGTGATCTCTGAAAAGTAATTTACAGCAACTCCATCAAATCGCCCAAACCACTGATGGTGGATATCGCTCCACCATCTATTGTACCAAACCCGTAATTGGCAAAGATGAAAGGGACACCTGCTTTGGCTGCCGAGTCGCGGTCGCCTTTGGTATCGCCTATATACACAGGTGCTTTAAGCTGATGGTCATTTACAATATCCTCGATATTCTCTGCCTTCGGCTGGCCTTTGGTACCATAACATTGATGACCCAAAAAATGGTTCGCAACCGGGCAGTGGCTTAAAAATGTTTCGATATAACCGCTCTGGCAATTGCTTACGATGTACAACTTGTATTTGCTTGCCAGGTATTGAATAGTTTCTGTCAAACCGGGATACAGATCCCCGCCTTTGGCCTCAAGCATATCAATCTCGCTTTGCGCACATATCGCCTTAAAATAGTCACGCTTTTCGGTTTCCAAATCAGGCAACAATACCTCGAATATTACATCGTAAGCCATTCCGGTAATGGATTTCACACGCTCTACGGTGATGGCTTCAGTTACATAATCTACCTGCTTGCGGGCCTCTTCCCAGGCCAGGGCCACATTACCAGTAGAGTCCCAAAGTGTGCCGTCAAGGTCGAATATAATACTGTCAAATCTATTTTTTAGGGAGTTGCTTTCTGTTTGCATGGCCGCAAAAATAGTATATTTAAGCCCCAATAAATTCTACAAAATGAAAACTATAAAATACCTGGCCGCTATCGTTCTGTTCGTAGCGGTAAATGCGGCAAAGGCAAGCCCGATAGATGTACATGCAGCAATAAATAATGTAGTTAAGAGCTACCTCGGCATCAAAAATGCGCTGGCAACCGATAACAGCAAAGCCGCTAATGATGAGGCTAAAAAATTCACCGCTGCGCTGAAAGAAGTGCCTGTGAGCCAGATGGACGCCAAACAAAAGGAAGCATGGACCAAATACGCCGAAAAACTGCGCTATGACGGCGAACACATCGGCGAATCAACTGCAATTGCTCATCAGCGCGAGCATTTTGGTGATCTGTCATCTAATCTTTATGCTGTAATAAAAGCTTTTCAAACCAATGAAATGGTGCTTTACAAGCAATACTGCCCAATGGAAAAGAAATCGTGGTTAAGCGAATCATCTGCCATTAAAAACCCATACCTGGGTCATAAAATGATGGACTGCGGAGTGACCAAAGAAACATTAAAGGCTGCAAGTTTATAATGAAAGAAGATAAGAGTTTTAAATTGAACGGCCGCATCTGGATAGAATCTGATAGCGGCCGTTTACTTGGGCCTGGAAGGGTGGAGTTATTGGAGCGAATAAAAGCATCCGGATCTATCAGGCAGGCAGCATTACAAATGGAAATGTCGTACAGGCAGGCGTGGGACCTGGTTGAAGATATGAATAAACAAATGGAAATGCCCGTGGTGATCTCTCATAGAGGCGGCAAAGGCGGTGGTAATGCCATAGTAACCGAACAAGGTGAAAAAGCGATCGAGCAATTCTACATACTGCAGAAAAAATTCCAAAAGTTCCTGAAATTGAATAGCTCAAAAATTCAATTTTGAATAAAGTCCCCTTTCTTATTATACCCTGCCTTATTTGCATCAGCATTACTATGCAGCAAAAATATTTTGATTTTTTTATTTGATCATGAGGGAAATACGAAAAATATTACCGTTTTTCGTTATATAAATAAATATATAACGAAACTTCATCAAAATGGTAAGACTAATCCCCTTTTGATGCCCTAACTAAATTAAACCTGCACAAATGAAGTTATTTTACTTATCGGTAATTCTTGCTGTATCATGCATACTTATTTCGACTGTCGCGACAAAAGCTGGCATTCCTGATACCACGGCTAAAGTTTCTGCAAAAGCAGTGGATGCAGATACCGCATGGAAACCCGTAAAAAAACTATGGGGATTGGCTTTTGGGGATTTTTACTATGCCGCCCACGCTGATGCAGGAAACAGGGGTGCCGAAACTAACTACAACGGTGTTCCAACCTACAGGAATGCATTCCAGTTCCGCCGCATATACTTAGGTTATGATTATGATATTAACCGCAAATTCTCGGTAGAACTATTATTAGCATCCGAGCCAAACGCCAATACAGCGGTCGCAGCTGCCACCACAATATCCGGCGGCGACAACCTGGCGGATAACAAAATGGCTCTCTACATAAAGTTGTTAAACTTAAGGTGGAAAGATGTATGGAAAGGAACTGATCTATTGATCGGCGAAATGTTTACACCAACAACTCAATTGTTAACAGAGCAGGTATGGGGCTATCGTTCTATTGAAAGAACCATTACCGACCTGCACAAGTCGTCCATTTACGATGTCGGGGTTGCATTGCGCGGAAATATTGACCCTGACAC
>DATHLW010000326.1:0-4086 GCA_035487675.1 Mucilaginibacter sp.
AATGCCAACTTTACTATAGTCGTTGACCAGAACAATGGCGATGTGGTCCATTTAAAGGGCACCGCCCAGTTAAGCGGTGGTATTGATCCAAGCGGGAAGACTAATTTTACGGGAACATATACAGTTGAACAGGGGTCATACAATTTATCTTACGCATCTGTTAACCGCAAATTTAATTTTAAAAAGGGCAGCACCATTGTATGGACAGGCGACCCAACCACCGCGAATATTAACTTCACTGCAGTTTATGTTGCCAATGTCCCTCCTATCGACCTGGTGAGCAATCAGTTGGCCGGCACTGAAAATCAAACCATGTATAAACAAAAGCTGCCGTTTAATGTCGATTTGAACCTGAAGAACGAATTGATGAAACCGGATATCAGCTTTGATATTGTATTGCCTGATAGCAGTTATTCCGTATCTCCTGATGTTGTAAACACTGTAAATTCAAGACTTTCACAAGTAAGGCAAGACCCTAATGAGTTGAATAAACAAGTGCTGGGGGTTTTGGTGTTAGGACACTTCATTGGCGACAACCCATTACAAAGCCAGGGAGGTAGCACAACGGTTGAGAGCGTTGTGCGCAATAGTGTGAGCAGTCTACTTTCAGATCAACTAAACCGACTTGCCGGCAACCTGATAGCCGGTGTTGATCTGAATTTTGGATTAACCTCCGGCCAGGATTATTCGTCAGGTACGGCACAAAATCGAACGGATCTGAATGTAGGGCTGTCCAAACGGTTCCTGAATGACCGTCTTACAGTAAGTGTAGGTAATAATTTTAACCTCGAGGGTCAAAATCAACCGGGGCAAAAAACTACGGATATCGCCGGCAATGTAACGGTCAATTACAAATTAAGCAAAGATGGCAGATACGCATTGCGTGTTTACCGCCGCGACCAGTTTGTAGTGATCGAGGGTGAAGTAATTGAAACAGGTGTAGGATTTACATTAACCGTGGATTACAACCGCTTTAGCCAGATATTCAGCAGGAAAACATCTAAAGAAAAAGAATTAGAGCGTAAATACAAGCAAGAACAAAAAGAAAAGGATCAGGAAGCCAAAGCCGGTCAGCAGCAAGCAGTTAATTAACCTATGACCAAAATTTTAAGATATATATTCATTGTCTCGTTTGTATTAAGTGCCTGCAGCACTACCAAATACCTTGCGCCAAATCAAAAGCTATATAACGGCGGCGTCATAAAATTTGCTGATACTGCCGGGAATATTACTCAAAAAGATGCAAAAGGATTAGGCGAAGAGTTGGAAGATCTGCTTCGGCCAAAGCCTAACTCAAAAATACTGGGTATGCGTGTAAAGCTCTGGATATATTATAAAACCAAAACTAAAAAAAAGAAAGGGTTTAGTCATTGGCTGAATACCAAATTTGGACAGCCGCCTGTTTTGATCGGTGAGGTGGATGTTGATAAGAATAGCCAGGTATTAGAAAGCCGCCTTCAAAACGAAAGCTATTTTCAGTCGCAGGTAAGTGGAGATACGACCAGCAAGGGCAAAATAGCCAAGGCCATTTATACTGTTGAGCCCGGCTCTAACTATACAATACGTAAGATAACTTTCCCAACCGAAAAGGACGATCTGGATACTGCTATTGCCGGGACGGCAAAACAAACCCTTTTTGTAATAGGCAATAATTATAACCTTGATATTGTAAAAAACGAACGCGTACGAATAGATGCACAATTGAAACAAGAAGGCTTTTACTATTTTGCTCCTGAAGACCTGATCATGAGGGTGGATAGCACTGTAAAAGGGCACCAGGTGGATATTTATGTGAAGGTAAAAGATGAGACTGCTGACCAGGCCCGCAGGATATATAAGATCAATAATATTTACGTTTATCCGCACTACACCTTAAGAGACACTTCCCTTAAGCTCGATTCGGCGGTGAAATATAGATGGTACAATGTAATAGATCCCCAAAATACTGTGCGCCCCTTTGTATTTAAAAACACCGTATTACTAAGGCCCGGGCAAGTTTATAACCGGGCCGATCATAACAAATCATTGAACCGGATGGTTAACCTGGGGCCATTTAAGTTTGTTAAGAACCGCTTTGAGAATGTTTCAGTCGATTCATCAAAGCTGGATGTATATTATTTTTTAACACAATACCCTAAGAAATCGTTACAGCTTGATGTACTTGAACGAACTACTTCGGCTAATTATGCAGGTACACAAATAAATCTTAACTGGAAAAATCGTAATGTTTTTAAAGGGGCCGAAGCACTGACACTAACTTTATTCGGTAGTAGAGATTTGCAATTCTCGGGACAAAACAACGGATATAATGTTTACCAATTTGGTGCGCAGGGGATATTATCATTCCCGAGGTTTATTATGCCATTCGCTGATCCCAAATCAGACAATGCTTTTGTTCCGCATACCAATTTAACGCTGGGTTATACATTGGTTGATCGGGCAAAGCTTTACACATTAAATTCTTACAATGGTTCATTTGGCTATGAATGGAAAGAGAATATTCATGTAACACACGATTTAAACGTGATCAATGTTACCCGTGTAGACACAGCCCATGTGTCACAGCAGTATAAGGACAGTATTTTACATACGCGAAACCCAACGTTGGCTCACGTAATTGATAACCAGTTTGTGTTTGGCCCAAGCTATGCCTACACTTATACGAATACCACGGAAGCTTATAAAACCAATACCTATTATTATAATGGAAAAATTACGTTGTCGGGCAATATTTATGGCCTTTTAACCGGTGCAGATACCCTTGCCGGGAAAGTCAGGAAGCTATTTGGTGTGCCTTTTAACCAGTTTGTTAAGATCGAAAATGAGTTTCACTACTATCATAAAACAGGGCCTAACAGTTCGATTGCCAGCAGGTTAATTGTGGGGGTTGGATTACCTTATGGTAATTCTACGATTTTGCCTTACAGCCAGCAATTTTTTATAGGTGGCACCAATAGTTTACGCGGATTCAGGGCAAGATCGATCGGACCAGGTACCTACACTCCATCAGAGACAATTGTCAATGCCAGCGGCTTTTTGCCGGACGAATCCGGAGACATAAAAATTGAAGCCAATATCGAATACCGGCCTAAGCTATTCAGTATCGTGTATGGTGCACTCTTTGTTGATGCAGGAAATATATGGGATTTAAGGCCTCATGCAGGGTTGCCGGGCGCAACCTTTGGCAAAGGCTTTCTCCATCAAATGGCTGTGGATTGGGGAGTGGGGTTACGATTTGATATTACCGTTCTCGTGCTTCGCACTGACCTAGGTTTTCCAATACGCACTCCATTTCCACCGGGACAGCCTTATAAGTTCAATACCAAAAACGGAGTATTTAACCTTGCCATCGGCTATCCATTCTAAGTAATTAATGAGTTATTGATTGACTGAATTATTGAATTGATTATTATTGCAAATGATAATAAGTGTCCCTATTCAAATTATCGATCTTCATGGAGATGGATATCACCCTTTGATAGAAATCATGATTAACAGTACTCCTTATATACTTGTGCTGGACACAGGCGCCTCCAAAACAGCTTTTGATCACGACATGCTTTTACAATCAGATGCCGGTAGCGCCATACAGGCTAGTGAACGATTATCCACTGGGTTAGGTACCACGAATATGGCCTCATCCACCGCTATCATCGAAGACATACAAATTGGCGATCTGCATATCTCCGGGTTAGAAGTAGCTGTGCTCGACCTTTCCACCATTAATATCGCTTATCGCCAATTAAATCATCCTGAAGTGCTTGGAGTTCTTGGCGGAGATATATTAATGAAATACAAAGCGGTAATTGATTATGGGAAAAGTACACTCAGCTTTCATATTGAGTAAAAACAAAAAAGCCACACTTAAAAAGCGTGGCTTGTAATCTATTGTCAACAGATATTATATATCTATTCTTGCGTACTTGGCATTCTTCTCGATGAATTCCCTGCGAGGCGCAACTTCATCGCCCATCAGCATAGAGAAAGTATGGTCACATTCTGCAGCGTTTTCAATACCGGCCTTACGTAAGGTACGTGTTTCAGGATTCATTGTGGTTTCCCATAACTGTTCGGCGTTCATCTCAC
>DATHLW010000327.1:0-3441 GCA_035487675.1 Mucilaginibacter sp.
CGCTTATGATGATGAAGCAAGCACAAAAACCAGCCTGTTGCAAGGCAAAGTGCGTATTAAAGCCGATGGTAAAATTGCCCTGTTGAATCCAGGGCAACAAGCTACCGTTGCAAACGGTATCAAAGTTTCTGAAGTAAACACCGAAGAAGTAATAGCATGGAAAAACGGTTACTTCAATTTTGACGATGAAAAATTGGAGAACATAATGAGGAGTGTAGCAAGATGGTATAACGTTGATGTTGTTTTTGAAGACGAACGTTTAAAAAGTGAAACATTTGGCGCAATAACGACCCGTTTCGCCAATATTTCAACACTACTTAAAATTATGGAACAAACCGGAGATGCACACTTTAGCATTGAAGGCTCAACTATTAAAGTAAGCAGGAAAAATCAGTCCCCCTGATTAAAAATCGATAATTAACCAATTTAAACCAATTAAACCCATTCAAGCCAATTAAACGATGAGAAATATAGAAACCCCGCCTTAGAATGTAAGATAAAAAAAGTTTATAAAGCAGAACAGGAGCACTCGCGATGCCCCTGCTCAATGGCTCATTTAAACGCAAATGCAATTGTCATAACATTTCTTACTTAAAAAGCCTTTAACAAATGTATAAAAATTTTACTAGAAACATTTGTATGCCTTCGGGCTACGCCAGGAAATTTCTGCTCACGATGAAGATTACCACATTTATCCTCTTTCTTGCTTTTATGCAGGCGAGCGCGTCGGTTTTTTCTCAAAAAATCACTTATAAGGAAAATGATGTCTCATTAAAAATGGTGTTAAATGAGATTAATAAACAAACCGGATATAATGTTTTCTGGTCACCAAAAAGCATTCAAAATACGCATAAGTTAGATGTAAACTTTCAAAATAACTCCATTGAAGAGGTACTCGATATCTGTTTAAAAGATTTAAAACTTACCTATACTATTGAAGGTAAATCAATTATTATTAAAGATATATCAGTTGTTAATACAAAAGTCCCTTTAGAGTCGATTATAGCCGATATTACGATAACAGGAACAGTAAGGGACAATAAAGGAGTGCCCATGCCGAGAGTAACCATTTCAGTGGTAGGCAATCCCAAACTGGGAACGGTTACGGACGATAATGGCAGGTTCATATTAGATGTGAAGGATGGTGCTGTGATCAGGGCTTCTTTCGTCGGTTTCGTTCCGCAGAACTTTACAGTAAGCCAGGAGAATAAACTGTTTAATATTGTTTTATTGGAAGATGTTAAACAGACAGAAGAAGTAGTTGTTACTGCGTACGGAAGAAAAGAAAGGAGGGAGGCCTTAGTAGGGTCTGTTACTACAGTAAGGCCGGCGGATCTAAAAATTCCGGCCAGCAACCTTACCAATGCGCTTGCCGGGCAGGTAGCCGGCGTAATATCTTATCAGCCGAGTGGCCAGCCGGGGCAGGATAATGCTCAGTTCTTTATCAGAGGGGTAACAACATTTGGCTATAATAAGAGCCCGTTGATCCTGATCGATAATGTGGAGCTTTCAAGCAATGACCTTGCCCGTTTACAGGTTGATGATATTGCCAGCTTTTCTATTTTAAAAGATGCAAGTGCTACCGCACTTTACGGAGCGCGGGGAGCCAATGGCGTTATATTAGTTACCACCAAACAAGGTAAGATAGGTAAAGGTATAATTAATTTCAGGTATGAAAATTCTATTTCTCAATCAGCAAAAACATTGCAGTTGGCTGATCCTATTACGTACATGCGGTTATTTAATGAAGCTACAACCACCCGCGACCCGCTAAGTCCGTTGCCATTTCCCGAAAATAAGATCATTAACACCGAGGCTACTTTAGCGCATGCCCCTGGCAGTAATCCATATGTCTACCCGGCTGTCGACTGGTTGAACATGTTGTTTAAAAAATCAACACTTACACAACGAGCCGATTTGAGTGTTAGTGGGGGTAATGATCTGGCCAAATATTATGTTTCCGGTTCATACAGTATCGATCACGGTATACTTAGGGAAGACATTGCGAACAATAATAATAACAATGTTAATTTCAGGAACTACCAGTTGCGTTCAAATATTAACATTAATCTCACCAAAACAACAGAACTTGTTGTTCGCCTGGAGGGTATGTTCAATGAATACAATGGCCCTCTGACAAACGATGCATCATTTCAGACAGATCTGTATAATGTAGCTGTGCATACCAGCCCGGTATTATTTCCGGCATACTTTCCGGCCGATTCAGCCAATGTGAATACAAAGCATATTTTGTTTGGCAATGTTGGTGGCAATAATAGTATCCAGTACAATAATCCCTACGCCGCTTTATTACGGGGACATAAAAATTACTCCGAATCAAGGTTGTCAGCGCAATTGGAACTTAATCAGAATCTGAAATTTATTACCGATGGTCTTAATTTTCATGGTCTGTTTCATACAAACCGTTATTCTTATTTTGAATCACAGATGGGATATTCTCCGTTTTATTACAATGTAGAGAATTACGACAAAGCCACCAACCAGTATACACTTCAATGGCTAAACCCGCAATCGACAGGAAATAATGTCGCTACCGAATATTTATCCTACTACCGGAATCCAAACACGGACAACCTAAATACGTATGTGTTTTTCCAGGGTGTGTTAGATTATAATAAGAGGTTAGGGAATCACAACCTAAGTGCTTCATTGATAACTACACAACAGCAAACTATTTATTCAAATGCCACAAACCCTGCAACCGGGCAGCAGGACCTGCAATATTCATTGCCTTACCGGAATATCACTGTAGCCGGCCGTGCCACCTATTCTTTCAAAAGCAAGTATTTTTTAGAATTTAACTTTGGTTATAATGGAACAGAACGTTTTTCTGCCGATCACAGGTTTGGATTTTTCCCGACCATCGGAGCATCATGGATAGTTTCTGAAGAGAAATTCTGGGTTGATAACTTGTCGGATATAGTTTCACGCTTAAAGATACGGGGAAGCTATGGTACTGTTGGTAACGACAATATAGGCTCGCAAAGATTTTACTACATTTCTAATGTAAATCTGAATGGGGGCAATCCCGCTACATTTGGTACCAATAACGGCTATACACGTAATGGCGTAACAGTTAATAATTATGCTAATCCGAATATTACCTGGGAAACATCGCGGCAGGCTAACCTGGCTCTTGAGTTTACCGTGCTGAAAGACCTGAACGTTGTTACCGAGGTTTACAAATATCACAGATATAATATCTTACAGGACCGCACCATCCCTGCAACAATGGGACTTGAGTCGAATGTCACGGCTAATTTTGGAACAGCCGACACAAAGGGTATTGATATCCAAATGGATTATAAGCATTCGTTCAGCAAAGACTTCTGGATGCAGGGCCGTGGCAACTTCACCTATGCAACAAGCACATACGGAAATTATGAACAGCCACAGTATAAAGAAGCATACCGCTATCAA
>DATHLW010000328.1:0-2922 GCA_035487675.1 Mucilaginibacter sp.
TCTTGATGGCAGTAATGCCATCTTTTGCAGCAATGGATTTTATTTTGTCCTTTTCGCTGTCGTTGGTGATCAATGTTCCCGGTGCTTTAGGGTCCATTGTATTTAACAGTCGCACAGGTATTTCATATTTCTGAGCAGGGAAAACGCTTTGCGGATGCAGTATTTTGGCGCCGAAATAAGCCAATTCCGCAGCCTCATCAAATGAAAGCTGTGCAATTGGCTGGGTGCCTTTAACGATGCGCGGATCATTGTTGTGCATACCGTCGATATCGGTCCATATCTGCACCTCTTCGCTGCGGATGGCTGCACCGATCAGTGAGGCGGTATAATCGCTTCCGCCCCGGCGCAGGTTATCTATCTCGCCAAAGGTGTTGCGGCAAATATATCCCTGGGTGATAAATAGTTTATTATCAGGATACTTATCCAGCAAAGGCGTGATATGCTCGGTTATGTAGCCAACTATCGGTTCATTATCCTCATCTATCTTCATGAAATCAAGGGCAGGTAACAATACAGACGGTACACCTATCTCTTTCAGATAAACATGATATAAGGTGGTTGATAAAAGCTCACCCTGTGCCAGGATGATCTTCTCTTCAATATTGGTAAACAGGTCGTTTGACAAGTTACTCAACAGGTCAAAATGATAGTCGATAACTTCCTTGCCTTGCTCCAGGTATTCGGGGTTGGCAAATAATTCTTTAATGAAAAGCTCGTACTTATCCTTTAAAATTTTTATCAGGTTAGCTGCTTTTGTCTTATCCCCGGAAAGATATGCCTGTCCTATTTCGACCAAACTATTGGTAGTACCTGATACCGCGGAAAGGACCACTATTTGTCTTTCGGAAGCATCAATTATCTCCAGCAGCTTTTTCATCCTCTCAGGACTCCCCACAGACGTACCGCCAAATTTTAAAACTTTCATTTTTTGTTTCTGTTTACAACAAATGATTAATATTCTTGTATAGATTTTGAGGCGCTAAAAATAGGATTTTAAACCATTATAACCCACAATGAGCAAAATAAAGTTTGGTACCGATGGCTGGAGAGCCATCATTGCAGATGATTTTACAGTAGAAAATGTAAAACGAGTAGCCTATGCAACCGCATTGTGGCTTAAACAAGAATTTAAAAACCCAACAGCAGTGGTTGGGTGCGACCCGCGATTTGCAGGTCCTATGTTTGCTGACGTTACTACATGCGTACTGGCATCGCAGGGGGTAAAAGTTTTCCGGGCCGAAAACACTTTTGTTTCCACCCCGATGATCTCGCTGGGAACAGTTAGAAAAAATGCTTCGGCAGGTATTATTATCACCGCGAGCCATAACCCGCCATCGTATAATGGTTATAAGATCAAGGCAAGCTATGGTGGCCCGGCTACACCAGATGATATTGAAAAGGTAGAATCACAAATTCCTGATGCATTAACCCTTGACCTGAAGTCAGTTGCCGATTATCAGAAAGATGGCTTGGTAGAGTTCATCAACCTGGAAGATATGTACGTGGCTCACGTAGAGAATAATTTCGATCTGGAAGCTATCCGTACAAGCGGATTGGGTTGGGCTTATGATGCTATGTACGGTGCCGGTATGAATGTAATGGAGCGTTTATTTCCTGATATTACCCGCATACACAGCGACCCTAACCCGGGATTTGCTGGCCAGGCTCCCGAACCTATCCAGCGTAACCTGAAAGAGTTTGAAGATGTGATCAAGCTATCAGAAGGCGAGATCGCTGCAGGATTAGTAACTGACGGCGATGCCGACCGTATTGGCTTGTATGATCAGGATGGAAACTTTGTGGATTCACACCACATCCTGTTGCTGTTAATCCACTACATGTATAAGGTTAAAGGCCAAACCGGGGATGTGTATTCAACTTTCAGTTGTACAAGTAAGATCCAAAAATTATGTGATGCTTACGGGTTGAAAAATATTGTAACCAAAATTGGCTTTAAATACATCTGCGACCTGATCGTAAACTCGGGAAACCCATTCCTTGTCGGCGGTGAAGAATCAGGCGGCATTGCTGTAGCGGGACATATTCCCGAGCGCGATGGTATCTGGATAGGTTTGATCGTTTGGGAGTTCATTGCCAAATCGGGCCGTTCGCTAAGTGAACTGGTACAGGAAATATATGACGTTGTAGGCAAATTTGCAGTTGAACGTTATGACTTGCGTGTAACCGAGGAGTTGAAACAGCAGATCATCAGCAACAGCAAGAATGGCAAATACAGTAGCTTTGGTAATTTGAAAGTAGTTCGCACCGAAGATATGGATGGTTACAAATTCTTCTTTGAAGATGAAAGCTGGGTGATGATACGCCCTTCGGGAACTGAGCCTGTATTGCGTGTTTATGCTGAAGCACCCGGTTCGGCAGAAGCCTTTAAAACATTGGATAAGGTAAAGTCTGTTTTACTAGGATAAATAAACTATAAATTAACATTTATAAGCCATCTGTAAAAATCAGGTGGCTTTTTTATAAAATAATATTTGGTACATAATATTCTTGTTGTTTTATTGTTAAAGTGTATTTTAATTGTAGTATGATAATGAAAAATGATAATGAAAACATGTAGACGTTCAGATTTCATACAGATTGTTTATTTAGATAGCATTAAATTTTAGTTAAGTAATCAAACAATTTAATCTAAAACTTATTTACTTGTTTGGCTTGGGTATCTAAGCCAAATAAAAAATTCAATTCCTTTGAGAAAGCTCATAATCATCATATTAAGCCTTATATCGTTTGAGGTGAGTGCCCAGGTAAAGGACACTACCAAAAAAAACGTTGCTGATACCATTAAAAAAGACCTGTTAACTGCACCCGATACGGTCAAAAAACTGCATAGTAACCCGCTATCGTTAATCCCACCGGGTGCCGCAATTGCCTATGGTGCTCTTTCATTCTGGGTACACCCTA
>DATHLW010000329.1:0-8716 GCA_035487675.1 Mucilaginibacter sp.
AAGGGGTTTGCAATGTGGCCAAACAGGTTATTGGCAAGCCTGAACAATTTATCCGATTGGCAATAGCGGCTGGGATATAGATAAGGTAACACTTGCGGGTCCATTTTACCGATCATGATCTCCTCACGTCCGCTATGATCCTTTATCTCAAAGTCATTATCAACAGTAGCTTTATAAATAATCTGAAGATTGCCTTTTTCTTCTATTTCCAGCCGGATGATCCTGTTGTCGCCATTAAGAGAAAATAATTCTTCCACCTTTACATAAGGCTCAATGCTGAATGTTTCCTCTAATACGGCCTGGGTTGGCGTTCGCAGGGCGTGAATATTCAATATCAGCGTTCCCGCAGATCTGATCTCATATCCCATTTCAGCGGAAACATTGAATTTCATTTTTTTGGTTGATTGGGTTGGGTTGAGTTGATTAAGTTGATTAAGTTGATTAAGTTGGATTAAGTTGATTAAGTTAGATTGAGTTCTTTCATAAGGTAATTAAACTTATTCAACCATTCACTTAATCAACTCAATCAACCAATCCTATATTAGACTTTTTCGTTATGAGGCAACTTGGCAAATGCAGGTTCCATCCAGTCTTCTGATATATCTTCAAGCGCCTTCTTTAGTTCTTCGGCCCATTGGGCTGAGATGTTTTGCAGATCCTTTTGCTCATATCTTTGTTCGGCGAGTTCGTAACTGTCTTTTTTATAGAGTACCACATCTATCGGAAAATCGACATTATTAGAACTTACTCTCGTCGAGTCAAACGATAAAAAACCTGCTTTTAAAGCCAAACGCATACTCGTATTCTCAGTTAATGTACGGTTGAGTATTGCTTTGCCATGACCAGAATTGCCAATGATCACATAAGGCGCACCCTGTTCAAGTTCGACCCAATTACCTTCGGGAAATATCAAAAATAGCTTATGCTCCTTGTCATCCTTTAACTGGCCGCCGATGATGGTGTTCAGGTCAAATTTAAAGCCGGCGTTTTCCAGTGATATTTTATCCTCTTCGGCAACACGTTTTATCTGCTGGCCAAAAGCATTGGCAGCCTTGTATAGTTTATTAAATTCCTGGTTCTCCAGTTGTTCCCTGAAGTAAACTACCGCCTTATCCCTCACAGACCGCAATCCGCTTGTCATAATAAAAAGCGAAAAGTTGTCCTTTTGCTCTATAAATATTTTCTTTTTAACGGCGGTTTCTGTTCCCGCAGTGATCAGCGTATCAGCAATAGCTACAAGCCCCTCTTTTACCTTTATTCCTAAGCAATAGGTCATTTATATTATTAGTTTATTCGAATCAGCAAATTAATCAAATAAAAACCATTCATTGATATAAATCATAGTATTTATTGAAACCTGTTCGGCTTCATAGTATGAAATATGCCTTGTGTCGATACTTTTTTCGCATATGTCTATTGCTCATTTTGATGTTAATTATTAATAGTTTATTTGATTAGGCAAAGTGTTTATATAGCCATAAAATGCTTGTTATAAAATAAATATGAGTAAAATATTTGGAGATATTAAAATTATCACTATCATTGTGTCATTGTGACACTATGTATTTTGTTAGGGTCAAACAAATCAATTATTATAAACCATTTCCGGCTTTCTTTTGCCGGGCAGACAAATCAAAATAAACTGAAAATGAAAAAAAATTTATTGATCTATCCGATCGCGCTGACCTTAGTATGCCTGATTGGATTTAATGCATCTGCACAGCAAAAGCCAGCGGCTGCTGTCCCGCAGCTTGGGAAAAGCCCGGTAAAGGACGTTGTTAAGGCAATGACCCTTGAAGAAAAAGCCAAATTGGTAGTAGGTATGGGTTTTAAAATGCCCGGGATGCCCAAGCCTACCGAAAAGCAAATGAAAGAGGGTGTTGATATAGGTGGGTTTAAATTGCCGCCTTCAGATGAGGATGCTTACAATATTCCTGAAAAGGTACCTGGTGCCGCAGGACGTACACACAGTATCACTCGTTTGGGTATTCCATCAATCACTGTTTCTGACGGCCCTGCTGGTATCCGTATCGATCCGATCAGGAACAATGACAGTTCAAAAACTTATTATGCTACTGCTTTCCCGGTTGGTACTTTATTGGCGTCATCATGGGACCCTGCGTTGGTGCATAGAGTAGGGGAGGCCTTTGGTAACGAGATACGCGAATATGGCGCCGACGTTATACTGGGCCCTGGTGCGAATATTCACCGCAATCCATTGGGCGGCCGTAATTTTGAATATTATTCTGAAGACCCGTTGATTACAGGAGACATAGCTGCCGCAATAATTAATGGTATACAATCACAGGGTGTGGGTACATCCATTAAACACTTTGCTGCCAATAACCAGGAGACTAACCGTAACAGTGTAAATACGATAGTGAGCGAAAGAGCTTTGCGCGAGATCTACCTGAAAGGATTTGAAATTGCCGTTAAAAAATCGCAACCATGGACAGTAATGTCATCTTATAATCTGATCAATGGTACCTATACTTCACAAAGGCATGACCTGTTGACCACCGTGTTACGTGACGAATGGGGCTTTAAAGGCTTTGTTATGACCGACTGGTTCGGCGGCCGTGATGCTGTTGCGCAAATGAATGCCGGTAACGATCTGTTGATGCCGGGCGGCCCTCAGCAATCACAGGCTATCGTTGATGCAGTGAAAAGCGGAAAAATAAGCCAAAAGCAATTGGATGCGAATGTCACCAGGATGTTGAACATTATCCTGAAAACTCCCGAGTTTAAGAAATACAAATATTCAACTAAACCTGACCTGAAAAAGAATGCAGAGGTTTCGCGTATGGCTGCAGCGCAGGGTATGGTATTACTGAAAGACGAGGATAAAGCATTGCCGCTGAAATCTAAAAAAGTGGCCCTTTTCGGCAATACATCATATGACCTGATAGCAGGCGGCAGCGGTAGTGGCAATGTAAACAAAGCATACACCGTTTCGCTCATCCAGGGTTTGACAAAGGGTGGTTATACGGTTGATGATAATTTGAAAAATGCTTATGAAACATACCTGAATGATATCAAAGCAAAACAGCCAAAGTCGGCTATGTCATTCTTTATGCTTCCTCCGCCACCTCCGCAACTGGCTATCACTCCTGATATGCTTGCAAAAGAAGCAAATGACGCAGATGTTGCCATATTTACCTTAGGCCGTAATGCCGGTGAAGGTGCAGACCGTAAAGTAGATAACGATTTCAATCTCTCGACTGACGAGAAAGCTTTGATCAAAAATATTTCAGATGCTTTCCATGCTAAAGGTAAAAAGCTGGTAGTAGTGTTGAATATCGGTGGTGTAATTGAAACAGCAAGCTGGAGAAATGAAGCTGATGCGATTTTGTTAGCATGGCAGCCTGGTCTGGAAGCAGGGAACGCCATTACAGATGTTTTGAGTGGTAAAGTAAATCCTTCAGGTAAACTCGCAACTACCTTCCCGATGGAATACCAGGATGTACCTTCAGCCAAAAATTTCCCGGGTAAAAATTTGCCGTTGCCCGAAGGCCAGAAACCAAACCCAATGATGGGCAGGCCGGCAGAAGTAACCTACGAAGAAGGTATTTATATAGGTTACCGCTATTATAACACATTTGACGTAAAAACGGCTTATCCATTTGGCTATGGCTTGTCTTACACCAACTTTAAATATAGCGACCTTAAACTGAGCTCAAAAACGTTTAACGGATTGATCACTGCAACCATCACCATTACTAATACAGGCGATGTTGCGGGTCGTGAAGTCGCAGAACTTTATGTTAGTGCACCGCAAAGCGGTTTACCTAAGCCTGCTGAAGAGCTAAAGGCTTTCGCTAAAACCAAATTATTACAGCCAAAAGAATCAGAAACTATCAACCTGACTTTAACTGCTAAAGATCTGGCATCATTTGATACGGCAAAACAATCATGGATCGCTCAGTATGGTACTTACGAGGTAAAAGCAGGTGCTTCGGCAACGGATATCAAAAAGACCAAAAAGTTCGATCTGGCTAAATCAATAGTTACCGAGAAAGTGCATAATGTATTGCAACCGCAGGTAGCTATCAGTGAGTTGAAAAAATAAATCGCCCCACATTAACCATTATATATGTACCCCGTTGCCGTAAAAAGCAGCCGGGTTTTTTGTTTAAAATCAGTATTTTAGCAGAATTATCTAAATACAACCTTGCCAGACACCGTTACAACCAGGTATCAGACTTTTGAATGGATCGACAACCTGAAAGTCGTCTCATTATTTGCAGTTGTTATATTGCATACAGCATCGCCGTTACTAATGGATTTTAAGAAAGCTGATACTAGCTATTGGCTGATTGGCGATTTTTATAATGCATTGGTGCGTTTCGGGGTGCCTATTTTTGTTATGATCACCGGTGCGCTTTTGCTGCACCGCGAATATGACGTAACGGATTTCCTGAAGCGCCGCTTGTCAAGGTTGTTATGGCCGTTCCTGCTGTGGAGCCTTATTTATATCGCTTACACCTGGTACGATGAGGAAATCGTCTATTCTGATAATGTATGGATCAATGTCCATACCGTATTACATCAGCTTAAATATGGAGCCTACTATCATATGTGGTATGTATACATGCTCATCGGATTATACTTGTTCATGCCCATTATCAGCAAATTTGTGCGCAATGCTACTGAAAAAGAAATACGCTACTTTTTACTGGTGTGGTTTGTAGTCATGGCCTTTAGTCAACCCTATTTATCGCGATTTCAACCGCTGATAGATGTACATTATTTCATCGGTTATTTGGGTTACCTGGTGCTTGGCCATTATCTTGCATTTAAAGAACTGCCCGAAAAAGGAATTAAAACACCTCTTATCATCTATTTTCTGCTTTGTGTGGCCAGTATCACAGCTGGAACTTACTTCCTTTCAGAAAACACCAAAGGATTGAGTACCGTAATGTATGAACCCCTTGGGCCATTTATTGTATTGTACGCCTCCGGAATATTTTTATTGGCGAGGGTATGTGTTTTCAAATTGCCGGAAGTGGTAATCAAACTACGGGCCATTGCTGGTGGCCTAAGTTTGGGCATATATTTATGCCACGCCTTGTTTCTTACTTTACTGGACGGACAGGGGATCAATTATAAATTGTGCAATCCCATCTTTAGCATACCTGTAACAGCCATGATGTGCTTCCTGTTGTCGTCCTTCCTGATATTTATTATCAGTAAAATTCCGGTTATTGGCAGGGCTATTGCCGGATAATACTTTGTTAAATCGATCATAAATGCCGGATTACGAACAGGTTTTGTATCTTTGGAATATATTTTAAAACTATTTGACTTTCCAGGATTTTAATTTCAACGAACATTTAACCGAAGGTATCCTCAGCATGGGATACACCACGCCAACACCTATACAGGAAATGGCGATCCCGGTAATTTTAGAGGGCAAGGATCTGATCGCCTGTGCGCAAACCGGCACCGGGAAAACAGCGTCGTATTTATTGCCTGTTCTGCATAAAATTGCAGTGGCTAACGAAGGTCACAGAACCACCACATTGATACTGGCGCCTACACGTGAACTGGCCCAGCAGATCGATCAGCAGGTAGAAGGACTGGCATACTTTACAGGTTTAAGCTCCATTGCTGTTTATGGTGGTGGTGACGGAATTGTTTATGAACAACAGCGCCGGGGGATACAAAATAAAGTAGATATACTTATTGCAACCCCCGGACGACTTATCGCTCATCTGACCTCAGGTGTATTAAAGCTCGACCAGGTTAAATATTTGATATTGGATGAGGCCGACCGCATGCTGGATATGGGCTTTATGGGTGATATTATGCGTATCATACGGGATATACCTGTACAACGGCAGACGCTTTTATTTTCTGCTACCATGCCGGGGCCCATACGCAAGCTGGCCAACTCGATATTGAAACATCCTGAACAGATCAACCTGGCTACTTCACAACCCGCTGAAGGCATCAATCAGCAGATCTATAAAGTCCATAATGATCAAAAGTCCAAATTGGTTGTCAAGCTGCTTAAAGAAGGTAATTATACCAGCACTATTATCTTTGCTAATACTAAAGATGAGGTAAAAAGACTTAGCCGGGAACTGAAAGCGGCACACGTAAAAGTGAATGCCTTTCACTCGGATTTTGAACAGGCCGAGCGCGAACAGATATTATTAGATTTTAAGAACCGCGAATTGCCTGTTATTATAGGTACCGATGCACTTTCCCGCGGTATTGATGTAGAAGGTATCAACCTGGTGATCAATTATGATGTACCATCTGACCCGGAGGATTATATCCACCGCATAGGCCGTACGGCCCGCGCCGAAACTACCGGGACCGCCATTACTTTGGTAAATGAACGCGACAGCCGCAAGCTGAAAAACATTGAGGCTCTGATTGGGAGAAATATTACCGAAAATGCCCTTCCATCAGATTTAGGTGAGCCGCCGGTATTTAAAGAGCACAAATCATCCGGTAACCGGAGAGGCGGCCATAAGAAATTCAGAAATAAAAACAAAAAATCTGGTAATAAGACAGTTTAGTTCATTTTAAACAGTATTTTAGGATACCAATTTAATATCCGAAAATATTTGACCTAAACTATGAAGACGAACGTTCTATTTCTCTTTATCTCAGCTTTTCTGATTGTCGCCTGCAATAATGATAAACATCCTATTGTAACAACTATAGCCGGTAACGGAATTTTGGGGTTTGCCGATGGCGACGCCAAGTCCGCTTCTTTTTCAAACCCGATGGGAGTTGCCGTTGATTCATCAGGGAATGTGTACGTAGCGGACTCGCGCAACAACCTCATCCGCAAAATAACACCCGATGGCAAGGTATCTACACTTGCCGGAAGCGGCAAACAGGGTTCAGCAGACGGTAAAGGTACAGCTGCATCGTTTTTCTTCCCCACAGCTTTAGCAACCGATGTAATTGGTAACGTATTTGTAGCAGATACTCACAACAGCCTGATACGGAAAATTACTCCTGATGGAACGGTAACCACATTTGCCGGCAAGCCAACCAAGCTCATCAACGATATAAAAGATACAGCGGGGATGGACCATCCATCCGGGATTGCCGTGGATAAAAGCGGAAATGTATTTGTTTCAGATCTGAATAAGGACTTTATAAAAAAGATTACCCTAACAGGTAAGGTAAGTATCCTTGCCGGCAATGGCGAACGTGGTAAAAAAGATGGGAAAGGTAGTATGGCCTCATTTTACCTCCCTGCAGGCCTGACATTGGATGATAAAGGCAATCTGTACGTTTGTGATAGCTATAACAATATGATCCGTAAGATCACTCCTGACGGTATGGTACTTACAATTGCCGGCCGGAGTAAAAAAGGCTCGAAAGATGGCAAAGATACTGCGGCTTCGTTTTGGCACCCAAACGCTGTAACAGTTGATAAAGCTGGCAATTTATATGTTGCCGACATGGGGAATAATAAGATCCGTAAAATAACGCCGGACGGCATGGTTACAACATTTGCCGGATCAAACATACATGGTGCGGGCAACGGGCATGTTACGGAGACATCATTTTATCAGCCATATGGCATTGCAACAGACAAAGCCGGTAACCTGTATATTGCTGATTATCAAAATAACCTTATCCGTAAAATCAGCTTCTAAAGCTTTATATTTAGTTAATCAAGGCGGACTCTTATCAAATGATCAAAAACGCCTAAAAATTTAGTTTTATCATAATAAAATCTTAAATTTAAATCATAAACCAATAAACCATTTATGTTCAGGAAGATACTACTACCGCTTTTGTTAGTGATTGTTTGCTTTGGCTGCAGCAAAAAAGGAAATAATAATTCAGGAGGTAATAACAATCCAATAACTCCCATAGATACCAATACAGGGAAGCCAAATAACGAGCATATTTCGGTGTTCACGCAGCATAATGATAATACAAGAGCTGGGTTAAACAATAGGGAGACTGTTTTAACCACATCCAATGTAAATTCGGCACAGTTTGGCAAGCTTTTTTCGCTCACAGTGGATGATGAGGTGTATGCACAGCCACTTGTTTATGCAAGTTTGCCTATTAGTTCTGGTACGCATAACGTGGTTTTTATTGCTACAGTGAATAATAGTGTATATGCGTATGATAGCGACAAAGGGAAATTGTATTGGAAAAAGAATTTCACTATTTCTGGCATGAGGCCCGCTGCTGCCAGTGATATGAACTCTTCCTGGTGTAACCCCTACCAGGATTTTACAAATGATATTGGTATTGTAGGTACCCCGGTTATAGATTCAGTGTCAAAAATAATGTACTTCGTAGCCAGGAGTACCGACGGAGTAACCTTTGTGCAGTATCTCCATGCAGTGGATATCACGACAGGTAATGAGCAGGTCGGTAGTCCGGTGAAGATCGCTGCCAGCGTTCCCGGTACAGGTGATGGCAGCTCCAACGGTGTAGTAAGCTTTGATCCACGCCGTAACAACCAACGCCAGGGCTTAGCTCTCGTGAATGGAGTGGTGTATATTTCCTACTCATCACATTGCGACTGGAACCCGTATCACGGCTGGATATTCGGATATAATGCACAAACACTGCAGCAACAAATAGTTTATAATGTGACGCCCAATGGTGAGGCTGGAGGCATATGGGAAAGCGGTATGGGTATCGCCGCTGATGCCCAGGGAAATTTGTACGTGGTGACGGGTAACGGGACAGTTGGCCAGGGTGGCTTTACCGCATCTGACAA
>DATHLW010000330.1:0-3671 GCA_035487675.1 Mucilaginibacter sp.
ATGGGGCTGCTTCGGCATACATATCATTATAGAGATAATCTTTTAAGATGCCTATGATTTGATAGGCCTTTTTACCACCGTCCCGTATAACTCCGCCAACTCTTCCCTCTTTGCCTATTTGTTTGGCAAAGGTCTCATTAATGATAACGTTCGTACTGTCGACAGCTGAATTGGTATTAAAATTCCTTCCGGCTACCAGCCTCATGCCCATAGTTGAAATAAATTGCGGACTTACATTCTCCCACGATATCAACGGATTTTTGGACGCATCTTTTCCCTCCCATGAGTAATTATCCGTGTTGCTCCCCACTTCTAATGCGATATTATCGCTTAATGCAGCATCTTCCACAACACCTGATTGTTTCAGGTCGTTGTATACGGCTGCAAAGTGATCAGCCTGGTTGCCTTGCAAATAGACATAGACCAAATTATCCTTACTGTAACCGAGGTTACGGTTTTTTACATGCTGTATCTGCTGGTAAATAATTACTGTGCCGATGATGAGAATGATGGAGACAGAAAATTGAATCACGACAAGGCTTTGACGAATAAATCCAGAACCTGCGCTCGATTTAATTTTTATATTTTTGAGTACTGTTATAGGGTTAAACGACGACAAATAAAATGCCGGATAACTTCCTGCCAATAAACCAGTTATAAGACTTATAGAAACTAAATATATAAGATGTATCGGCGCAAAAATATCAACTGCCAATTGCTTTTGCACCAATGTATTGAAAGAGGGCATTGACAGGTAAATTAAGCCAACTGCTACCAGTACTGCAATAAACGACATGATAACTGCTTCGCTAATAAACTGTCCGATAAGTTTACCTTTACCGGCCCCCATTACTTTGCGAACCCCTACTTCCTTAGCACGTTGCTCAGACCGTGCCGTTGAAAGGTTCATGAAATTGATGCAGGCAATAAGTAAGATGATCCAGGCAATAAAGGAGAATAATTTCACATATTGTATCCGGCCGCCATCTATTTTACCGTCCATAAAATGATTGTGCAGGTTCCAGTCGTTCATTGAAAACAGGAAACAAACTGTTGTGTTAGTGTTCTTGGTTTTAGAAGCAATATAATTGCTTAGTTTCTGGTTAATAGCAGTTAAGTTCGCATTCGGCTCCAACTCAACTAGCGTGCGAACCCAGTTGGCGCCCCAAACAGTCATCCAGGGTTGTTTGTGATCTATATTTGCTAACGGGGCCAGCCATTGAAACTGGTAGGTGGAATTCTTAGGCAGGTCTTTAAAAACCCCGGTTACAATATAGTCCTGCTCATTATTTACTTTCAACGATTTGCCCATCGGATCAGCATCCCCAAAAAACTTTTTCGCCATGGTTTCATTGATCACAACTGAGTGCAATTGCTGAAAGGCATTAGTCTCCGACCCTTCTACAAAAGGCAACTGCAGCATAGAGAATATTTCAGGATCAGCATAGTTGCCAATTTCAGTGATGGTTTTATCACCAAGCGCAAATAGTGCGCTATTCCCATCGCCGGTCATTCTTGCTGCATTTTTGATTCCTGGTATTTCTGTCTTCATAGCCTTTGCCATTGGTCCGGGCGTGCCGAAAAAAGTACTTACTTTACCTTCGTATGTTTGGTTTTCATATACTTTATACAGTAGATTACGTTTTTGAAAATTATGGTTAAAGGTTAATTCATCCTGTACCCATAAAAATATCAGCGAAGCACAGGCAATACCAATTGCCAGCCCGGTGATATTTAAAAAGCTGTACGACCTGTTCTTCATCAGGCTGCGAAATGTGGTTTTGAAATAATTCTTTATCATGATGTTTAAATCCTAAATTTCTAAATCCTAAACTCTAATGACCAATGACAAGTGACTAATGACAATCACTCCGAACGCAAACTCTTTACCGGATTAGTCAGCGCAGCCTTAACCGCTTTGTAGCCAACGGTAAGCCATGCCAATACTATAGATCCAACTACAGCAAGTACAAACACATCTACACTTATAGGGATGCGGTAAACAAAGTTTTGCAGCCACCCTGTCATCATATACCAGGCAACCGGCACCGCTATCACAAACGATAATGCGATCAGTATCATAAACTCCTTTGAGAACAGGTAAACAATACTTGCGACAGACGCTCCCAGAACCTTGCGTACGCCAACCTCTTTGGTTCTTTGTACTACCATAAACGAAACCAGTCCATACAAACCAAGACACGAAATGAAAATGGCTATCCCTGCGAAAATCTTATAGATCAGGGCCATCTGGTTTTCCTGGTTGTAAAAGTGAGCAATATTCTCATCCAGGAAAAAACCGTTATAGGCATATTCCGGATAAGTGTTTTCCCACATTTTTTGCAATGTTGCCACCGTACTATGCAGATTGTGCGTTTGTATTTTAATAGCTACTTCCTGCTCAACTGATTTGCGCGGGGATATAACGATCGGTTTAACTTCTTCTCGCAGAGAATTTGTTTTAAAGTCTTTTACCACGCCCACGATCGGCAACCAGACGGCTCCGCCAAAGCTTACCGTTTTACCAATAGCATCTGATGGATTATTGATGCCCAGCTTTTTAATGAATGTTTCATTGACCACCACCTGCCGGGCGGTGTCACCCTGTTCATAGCTGTTTCCTGCTAAGAAATGCAGACCGAAGGTTTTAAAATAATCGGCATCTCCATATTTCAGAAAAGTGGTAATGCCATTGTCTTTGTGTGAATTATTAAAATAGAAGTTTGTTCCCCAGTTGTTATCCGACGACGGCACATCCGACACAAAACTTGCCGCCCTTACATCCGGGTTTCTTAAGAGCTGTTGCTTAAATGATTCAATTTTTTGCAGGCTAACGCTGTCAGTAGAACCGGGTATTACCAATATGGCGTCTTTATTAAAGCCGAGATCCGCTTCGTTTACAAAGTTCATTTGTTTAACAGCGATAATGGTGCCTATGATAAGCAACTGTGAAATAGCAAACTGGGCCACCACCAATGCCCTGCGCAATGGGATGCCACCTATAGAAGCTGCCGTAATCTTGTTTTTTAAAGCCAGAACAGGTTTAAAACCGGATACTACCAATGCGGGATAAATACCTGATAACAAGATCACAACAACTCCCGTAACTAAAAGGAACAAAATACTTCCGATATTGAGCAGACTGATTGTATCTGGCACATTGGCAATGTTTTTCAAATAAGGCAATAATAATTTTGCTATAATAATGGATAACAATATCGCACCAACAACGATAATAGCTGTTTCGCCAATTACCTGACCGATTAACTGGCTGCGGCTGCTGCCTAATACTTTGCGTATACCAACTTCTTTTGAACGCCCTACAGATTGTGCTGTAGATAAATTAATAAAATTGATAGAGGCCATGATGATGATCAGAACAGCGATGAATGACAAAGTACGGATGGTTGACCTGCTGGTAATGTGATCGCCTAATGTATCGCCAAAACGGGTATCAAAATGCATATCGGCTAATGGCTGCAGGAATTGTATCTTATGGCTCACACCTTTTATCCCCGAGTGCTTATGGTTAAAGTTTTTAAGCTGACCATTGATCTTATCTACAGATTCATTCGGAGGCAGTGTCATAAATACCTGGTGATTACTGCTTACTGAGTGCCAGTCGTAGTTGTAATTGTAATCTTTAGCATGTGCTTTCCAGGATACAAAAG